>NZ_QUOS01000001.1:600000-876644 GCF_003390135.1 Streptococcus sp. NM | reverse complement strand
GGGGAAAAAAAAGTAAAAGAAAAAGCTTCATTTTAGGTGTTATTACTTGTAAGAAAATAGGAGATATGCTATACTTGAAGAGTTGACTATGCACAATCCTGTGCAACCGCACGAACATCGTTGCTCGTCGTATAACAAATTTAAACTTCGTCATTGTCGCCTTGCCTAACATAAGTTATGTCTTCGGCTCAATTCCTAGTTTATTCTTTGTTATACTTAGAGCTCTTCTTTTAAGTGGTTTGTCCCACGATGCTAGGCGAGTCTTCACAAAAAAATCGGGGAAACCCATAAAAATCATAGGAGGTGCATAATGAGCACATACGCAATTATCAAAACTGGCGGAAAACAAGTTAAAGTTGAAGTTGGTCAAGCAGTTTACGTTGAAAAATTGAACGTTGAAGCTGGTCAAGAAGTTACTTTTAACGAAGTTGTTCTTGTTGGTGGTGAAAACACTGTTGTCGGAACTCCACTTGTTGCTGGAGCTACTGTAGTTGGAACTGTTGAAAAACAAGGAAAACAAAAGAAAGTTGTTACTTACAAGTACAAACCTAAAAAAGGTAGCCACCGTAAACAAGGTCACCGTCAACCATATACAAAAGTTGTCATCAACGCAATTAACGCTTAATTTTAAGGAGAACACATGATACAAGCAGTCTTTGAGAGAGCCGAAGATGGCGAGCTGAGGAGTGCGGAAATTACTGGACACGCCGAGAGTGGCGAATACGGCTTAGATGTCGTGTGTGCATCGGTTTCTACGCTTGCCATTAACTTTATCAATTCAATTGAGAAATTTGCAGGCTATGAACCAATCCTAGAATTAAACGAAGATGAAGGTGGCTATCTGATGGTTGAAATTCCAAAAGATCTTCCTTCACACCAGAGAGAAATGACCCAGTTATTCTTTGAATCATTTTTCTTAGGTATGGCAAACTTATCGGAGAACTCTTCTGAGTTTGTCCAAACCAGAGTTATCACAGAAAACTAACACGGAGGAAAACATTATGTTAAAAATGACTCTTAACAACTTGCAACTTTTCGCCCACAAAAAAGGTGGAGGTTCTACATCAAACGGACGTGATTCACAAGCGAAACGTCTTGGAGCTAAAGCAGCTGACGGACAAACTGTAACAGGTGGATCAATCCTTTACCGTCAACGTGGTACACACATCTACCCAGGTGTAAACGTTGGACGTGGTGGAGACGATACTTTGTTCGCTAAAGTTGAGGGCGTAGTACGCTTTGAACGTAAAGGACGCGATAAAAAACAAGTTTCTGTTTACCCAATCGCTAAATAAAAAGGTCCAGTGAACCTTTTTATCCCGAGCCTTGAAATATAAAGGCGAGGAAGCTAGAAGTAGCATAAACTAAGGCTTTCCGAGTTTTCGGAGAGCCTGTTTTTTTGTTTTGGTACCCATATTTTAAAATCCTATATAAGAAGCGAACTTGTCGGCTACTTTGTCTTTTAGATACAATTATAAAATAGTGGAATGTGAGCCTTTTACAGTAATGAATGTTATAAGGGAATAAGATATTGTAAAAATTGCTAAGATTTGATATAATAATTTTATCTTAGTAAGCTAGCAGAAATATGGAAAGGATGTAAACCTGTATGAAAAAAATTATCACTATAATAGTCTGTTCAATCTCTTTTCTTGTTTTATCTGCTTGTGTCAGTAAGAAAAAACTTGTTCTTCCTGAACCTGAAACGATCTCTGTAATTTCCCTGCAGAAAAAAATCTCTGAAGATATTAAAACTATAACCAAGAGAGAAGAAATCTCAAAATTGATTGACGAGATACAGAAGCAGTCCACCTCCACAACTTTAGAAAGTTTAAATGATCAACCGACAAATGTTAAAGATTACATCATTATCAAATTCTCTCATCAGAATGAAGAAAATGATAGTGTAGCCTATCTATATACTATGAAAGAAAAACAATATATTGAACAACCCTATGTTGGGATTTGGGAGGTAAGTCCAGATATAGCGAATAGGGTTGAAGAAGCTTATTCTAGTTGATTTATAGAATAAAAGAAATTTTTAGAGAGTTTTCTTGTATCATGTTTTAAACGGTAAATCAACAAGATTTGCTGTTTTTATTTGTTTGAAATAAAATGAGGACTGAAAAAAGATATCATTCTAATTCTTGTATTGGGGTATTAGAGTATTCGATTAGACTTGAAAATTTCCAGACTTTTTTCCTTTTTGGAAAACTTCTAAAATATGGTATAATGAAAAGATAAAGAAGTTGGGGGTAGAAGATGAACATTCAACAATTACGCTATGTTGTGGCTATTGCGAATAGCGGTACTTTTCGTGAAGCTGCTGAAAAGATGTATGTTAGTCAGCCGAGTCTGTCCATTTCTGTTCGTGATTTGGAAAAAGAGTTGGGCTTTAAGATTTTCCGTCGGACCAGCTCAGGGACTTTCTTGACTCGTCGTGGTATGGAATTCTATGAAAAAGCGCAAGAATTGGTTAAAGGATTTGATATTTTTCAAAATCAGTATGCCAATCCTGAGGAAGAAAAAGATGAATTTTCCATTGCTAGTCAGCACTATGATTTCTTGCCACCAACCATTACGGCCTTTTCAGAGCGCTATCCTGATTATAAGAACTTCCGTATTTTTGAATCAACTACTGTTCAAATATTAGACGAAGTAGCGCAAGGGCATAGTGAGATTGGGATTATCTACCTCAACAATCAAAATAAAAAGGGTATCATGCAACGGGTTGAAAAGCTAGGCCTTGAGGTCATTGAATTGATTCCCTTCCATACCCATATTTATCTCCGTGAGGGGCATCCTTTGGCTCAGAAAGAGGAATTGGTTATGGAGGATTTAGCGGATCTACCAACGGTTCGTTTTACTCAAGAAAAAGACGAGTATCTTTATTACTCAGAGAACTTTGTTGATACCAGTGCGAGCTCACAGATGTTCAATGTGACAGACCGTGCTACCTTGAATGGTATTTTGGAGCGGACGGATGCCTATGCGACTGGTTCTGGATTTTTAGATAGTGACAGTGTTAATGGTATTACAGTTATTCGTCTCAAGGATAACCTAGATAATCGCATGGTCTATGTTAAACGTGAAGAGGTGGAGCTTAGTCAAGCTGGGACTCTCTTTGTAGAAGTCATGCAAGAATATTTTAATCAGAAGAGGAAATCATGAAAAAAAGAGGAATAGTGGCAGTCATTGTATTGCTTTTGATTGGGCTTGATCAGTTAGTCAAGTCCTATATCGTCCAGCAGATTCCACTGGGTGAAGTGCGCTCTTGGATTCCCAATTTCGTTAGCTTGACCTACCTGCAAAATCGAGGGGCAGCCTTTTCTATCTTACAAGACCAGCAGTGGTTATTTGCTATTATTACACTGGTCGTTATGGTAGGTGCCATTTGGTATCTACATAAACACATGGAGGACTCACTCTGGATGGTCTTGGGTTTGACTTTGATCATTGCAGGTGGTCTTGGAAATTTTATTGACAGGGTGAGTCAGGGCTTTGTTGTGGATATGTTTCATGTGGACTTTATCAATTTTGCAATTTTCAATGTGGCAGATAGCTATCTGACTGTTGGAGTGATTATTTTATTGATTGCGATGTTAAAAGAGGAAATAAATGGAAATTAAAATTGAAACTGGTGGCCTGCGTTTGGATAAGGCTTTGTCGGATTTGACAGAATTATCACGCAGTCTCGCGAATGAACAAATCAAATCAGGTCAGGTCTTGGTCAATGGCCAAGTCAAGAAAGCTAAATACACTGTCCAAGAGGGCGATATCGTCACTTACCATGTGCCAGAACCAGAGGTTTTAGAGTATGTGCCTGAGAATCTTCCGCTAGATATCATCTACCAAGATGAGGATGTGGCCGTCGTTAACAAGCCTCAAGGAATGGTTGTGCATCCGAGTGCTGGTCATACTAGTGGAACTCTGGTAAATGCCCTTATGTACCATATTAAGGATTTATCGGGTATCAATGGGGTTCTGCGTCCAGGAATTGTTCATCGTATTGATAAGGATACGTCAGGCCTTCTCATGATTGCTAAAAACGATGAGGCGCATCTAGCACTTGCTCAAGAACTCAAGGATAAAAAGTCTCTTCGCAAATATTGGGCGATTGTTCATGGAAATCTGCCTAATGATCGTGGTGTCATTGAAGCTCCGATTGGCCGTAGTGAAAAAGACCGTAAGAAACAGGCTGTGACTGCTAAAGGGAAGCCTGCAGTGACACGTTTCCACGTTTTGGAACGCTTTGGTGATTATAGTTTAGTGGAGCTGCAGTTGGAAACAGGCCGCACCCATCAAATCCGTGTTCACATGGCTTATATTGGTCATCCAGTCGCTGGTGATGAAGTCTATGGTCCTCGCAAGACTTTGAAAGGACATGGACAATTTCTTCATGCCAAGACTCTAGGATTTACGCATCCACGAACAGGTGAGATCTTGGAATTTACAGCAGATATCCCAGAGATTTTTAAGGAAACCTTGGAGAGATTGAGAAAGAATTAGATTTGATAAAAGGTTGAGATGGCTTGTCTCGACCTTTTTCCTATCAACTCTTTTCTATTTCCTGCCATTCATGTTATAATGGATAAATATGAAGAATCGGAGTGAGACTATGAAATTCAAACGGATTGTCTTTAAGGTGGG
The DNA here is from genome assembly GCF_003390135.1 of Streptococcus sp. NM. Classification (GTDB taxonomy): domain Bacteria; phylum Bacillota; class Bacilli; order Lactobacillales; family Streptococcaceae; genus Streptococcus. The sequence continues at coordinate 871,994 of NZ_QUOS01000001.1, read as the reverse complement.
GACTTCTTCTCTGACGAATGAGGATGGAAGTTTATCACGTAGTAAAGTAAAAGCTATTACCCAACAGTTGGCTATGCTGCACGAGGCTGGTCATGAATTGATTTTGGTGTCGTCGGGTGCCATTGCTGCAGGTTTTGGTGCCTTAGGATTTAAAAAGCGTCCGACTAAGATTGCTGATAAACAGGCTTCAGCAGCGGTAGGGCAAGGGCTTTTGTTGGAAGAATACACGACCAATCTTCTCTTGCGCCAAATCGTTTCTGCACAAATCTTGCTGACCCAGGATGACTTTGTGGATAAGCGCCGTTATAAAAATGCTCATCAGGCTTTGTCGGTTTTACTCAACCGTGGCGCGATTCCTATCATCAATGAGAATGACAGTGTCGTCATTGATGAGCTCAAGGTTGGGGACAATGATACTCTAAGTGCTCAGGTAGCAGCCATGGTCCAAGCAGACCTTTTGGTCCTCTTGACAGACGTAGACGGTCTATATACTGGAAATCCTAATTCAGATCCAAGAGCCAAACGCTTGGAGAAAATCGAGACCATCAATCGTGAGATTATTGATATGGCCGGTGGAGCAGGTTCGTCTAATGGTACAGGTGGCATGCTAACCAAAATCAAAGCTGCAACTATCGCGACAGAATCAGGAGTTCCTGTTTATATCTGCTCATCCTTAAAGTCAGATGCCATGATTGAGGCAGCTGAGGAGACCAAGGATGGTTCCTACTTTGTTGCCCAAGAGAAGGGACTTCGTACCCAGAAACAATGGCTGGCCTTTTATGCTCAGAGTCAAGGTTCTATTTGGGTTGATAGAGGGGCTGCAGAAGCTCTCTCTCAACATGGAAAGAGTCTCCTTTTATCTGGTATTGTTGAAGCAGAAGGAGCCTTTTCTTACGGTGATATCGTGACGGTATTTGACAAGGAAAGTGGAAAATCACTTGGAAAAGGACGTGTGCAATTTGGAGCATCTGCTTTGGAGGATATGTTGCGTTCTCAAAAAGCCAAGGGGGTCTTGATTCACCGTGATGACTGGATTTCCATTACTCCTGAAATCCAACTACTCTTTACAGAATTTTAGAGGTAAACTATGGTAAGTACACAAGAACAATTTGAACAGGTACAGGCTGTTAAAAAATCGATCAACACAGCTAGTGAAGTCGTGAAAAACCAAGCCCTGCTAGCCATGGCTGACCACTTAGTGGCTGCTACTGAGGAGATTTTAGCAGCCAATGCCATTGATATGGAAGCTGCTAAGGGTAAAATCTCAGATGTGATGTTAGATCGTCTTTATTTGGATGCAGGACGTATAGAAGCAATGGCAACTGGGATTCGTGAAGTGGTTGCTTTACCAGATCCAATCGGTGAAGTTTTAGAAACAAGTCAGCTTGAAAATGGTTTGGTTATCACCAAAAAACGTGTGGCCATGGGTGTTATCGGTATTATCTATGAAAGCCGTCCAAATGTGACGTCAGACGCAGCTGCTTTGGCTCTCAAGAGTGGAAATGCGGTTGTTCTTCGTAGTGGTAAGGATGCCTATCAAACGGCCCATGCCATTGTCACAGCCTTGAAGAAGGGCTTGGAAACAACTACTATTCACCCAGATGTGATTCAACTGGTGGAAGATACCAGCCGAGAAAGCAGCTATGCCATGATGAAGGCAAAGGGCTATCTAGATCTTCTCATTCCTCGTGGAGGGGCTGGTTTGATCAATGCCGTAGTTGAAAATGCTATCGTACCTGTTATCGAGACAGGAACTGGGATTGTCCATGTCTATGTAGATAAGGATGCAGATGACGACAAGGCTCTGTCTATTATCAACAATGCTAAAACCAGTCGTCCTTCTGTATGCAATGCCATGGAGGTTCTACTTGTTCATGAAGACAAGGCAGCAAGCTTCCTTCCTCGCTTGGAGCAAGTACTGGTTGCAGATCGAAAAGAATCTGGTCTGGAACCAATTCAATTCCGTTTGGATGAAAAAGCAAGTCAGTTTGTTTCAGGTCAAGCAGCTGAGGCCAAAGACTTTGACACTGAGTTTTTAGACTATGTCCTAGCGGTTAAGGTCGTGAGTAGTTTAGAAGAAGCGGTTGCGCATATTGAAGCTCATAGCACCCATCATTCGGACGCCATTGTGACGGAAAATGCTGAAGATGCAGCTTACTTTACAGATCAAGTGGACTCTGCAGCAGTCTATGTCAATGCCTCAACTCGTTTCACAGATGGTGGCCAATTTGGTCTTGGCTGTGAAATGGGGATCTCTACTCAGAAACTGCACGCGCGTGGTCCAATGGGCTTGAAGGAGTTGACTAGCTACAAGTATGTGGTTACTGGTGACGGACAGGTAAGGGAGTAAGAGATGAAGATTGGATTTATCGGTTTGGGGAATATGGGAGCTAGTTTGGCCAAGGCTGTTTTGCAGGCCAAGACGGGTGATGACCTTCTCCTTGCCAATCGTAGTCAAGCCAAGGTGTATTCTTTCATTTCTGACTTTGGCGGTCAAGCTTCCAGCAACGAAGAAATCTTTGCAGAAGCAGATGTGATTTTTCTAGGTGTTAAGCCAGCTCAGTTCTCAGACTTGCTTTCTCAATACCAGACCATCCTTGAAAAAAGAGAAAGTCTTCTTTTGATTTCCATGGCAGCTGGATTGACCTTGGAAAAACTGGCTAGTCTTCTTCCAAGTCAGCACCGAATTATTCGTATGATGCCAAATACCCCTGCTTCTATTGGTCAAGGAGTGATTAGTTATGCCTTGTCTCCTAATTGCAGGGCTGAGGACAGTGACCTCTTTTGTCAGCTTTTAGCCAAGGCTGGTCTCTTGGTTGAACTTGGGGAAGGCTTAATCGATGCAGCGACAGGTCTTGCAGGTTGTGGGCCAGCCTTTGTCTATCTCTTTATTGAGTCCTTGGCAGATGCGGGTGTTCAGACAGGATTGCCACGAGAAATATCACTTAAAATGGCAGCCCAAACTGTGGTAGGAGCTGGGCAATTGGTCCTTGAAAGCCAAGAGCATCCTGGGGTCTTAAAAGATCAAGTTTGTAGCCCAGGCGGTTCGACTATCGCTGGTGTAGCAAGCCTAGAAGCACATGCTTTTCGAGGAACAGTCATGGATGCAGTTCATCAATCCTACAAACGAACACAAGAATTAGGTAAATAAGAGGTAGTTTTATCTGCCTCTTTTATGGTGTTTGAAATGCGAAGACAAAAAGATTGTCACAAACCCCTATTTTTTTGATAGAATAGAAGTAGTAAAAAAGAAATGAGTTAGACATGTCAAAAGGATTTTTAGTCTCTCTTGAGGGACCAGAGGGAGCAGGCAAGACCAGTGTTTTAGAGGCTCTGCTACCAATTTTAGAGGAAAAAGGAGTAGAGGTGCTGACGACCCGTGAACCTGGCGGAGTCTTGATTGGGGAGAAGATTCGGGAAGTGATTTTGGACCCAAGTCATACTCAGATGGATGCTAAGACAGAACTCCTTCTCTATATCGCTAGTCGCAGACAGCACTTGGTGGAAAAAGTTCTTCCAGCACTTGAAGCTGGTAAGTTGGTCATTATGGACCGCTTCATCGATAGTTCCGTTGCCTATCAGGGATTTGGTCGTGGTTTGGACATTGAAGCCATTGACTGGCTTAACCAGTTTGCGACAGATGGCCTTAAACCCGATTTGACACTCTATTTTGACATCGAGGTGGAAGAAGGACTAGCTCGCATTGCTGCTAATAGCAATCGCGAGGTCAATCGTTTGGATTTGGAAGGGTTGGACTTGCATAAAAAAGTTCGTAAAGGCTATCTTTCTCTCCTGGAAAAAGAAGGAAATCGCATTGTCAAGATTGATGCGAGTCTTCCATTGGAGGAGGTTGTGGAAACCACCAAGGCTGTCTTGTTTGATAGAATGGGATTAGCTAAATGAAACAAGATCAACTAAAGGCCTGGCAGTCAGATCAGTTTGACCGCTTTGTCCGTATTCTAGAACAAGACCAGCTCAATCACGCCTACCTCTTTTCAGGTTTCTTTGGAAGTTTGGAAATGGCGCAATTTTTGGCTAAGAGCCTCTTCTGTACGGAGAAGGTAGGTGTTTTACCATGTGAGAAATGCCGGAATTGTAAGCTGATTGAACAGGGAGAATTTCCCGATGTTACCTTAATTAAGCCAGTCAATCAGATCATCAAGACAGAACGGATTCGAGAATTGGTGGGGCAGTTTTCTCAAGCAGGGATTGAAAGCCAGCAGCAGGTTTTTATTATCGAGCAAGCTGAGAAGATGCACCCCAACGCAGCCAATTCTCTGCTCAAGGTTATCGAAGAACCCCAGAGTGAGGTTTACATTTTCTTCTTGACTAGCGATGAGGAAAAGATGTTACCGACCATCCGTAGCCGGACCCAGATTTTCCACTTTAAAAAGCAAGAAGAGAAGCTCATCTTGCTCTTAGAAAAAATGGGACTGGTTAAGAAAAAGGCGATTCTTCTAGCTCAGTTTAGTCAATCGCGAGCTGAAGCAGAAAAGTTGGCTAATCAGGCAATTTTTTGGACCTTGGTCGATGAAAGTGAACGCCTGCTGACTTGGTTAGTAGCTAAGAAAAAAGAAAGTTATCTGCAGGTTGCTAAATTAGCCAACTTGGCAGATGACAAGGAAAAACAAGATCAGGTTTTACGGATTCTTGAAGTTCTCTGTGGACAAGATATCCTACAAGAAAGAGTAAGAGTGATTTTACAAGATTTGCTAGAAGCTAGAAAAATGTGGCAAGCTAATGTTAGTTTTCAAAATGCCATGGAATATCTGGTCTTGAAAGAAATATAAACTCAAAAATGAACGATAATGAAAGGAAAGGGCTGTTTTATGGACAAAAAAGAATTATTTGACGCGCTGGATGATTTTTCCCAACAGTTATTGGTAACCTTGGCCGATGTGGAAGCCATCAAGAAAAATCTCAAGAGCCTGGTAGAGGAAAATACAGCTCTTCGCTTAGAAAATAGTAAGTTGCGCGAACGCTTGGGTGAGGTGGAAGCAGACGCTCCTGTCAAGGCTAAGCATGTTCGTGAAAGTGTCCGTCGCATTTACCGTGATGGATTTCACGTTTGTAATGATTTTTATGGACAACGTCGAGAGCAGGACGAGGAGTGTATGTTCTGTGACGAGTTGTTATACAGGGAGTAGGCATGCAGATTCAAAAAAGTTTTAAGGGGCAGTCTCCCTATGGCAAGCTGTACCTAGTGGCAACGCCGATTGGCAATCTAGATGATATGACCTTTCGAGCAATCCAGACCTTGAAAGAAGTGGACTGGATTGCTGCTGAGGACACGCGCAATACTGGGCTTTTGCTCAAGCATTTTGATATTTCTACTAAGCAGATTAGTTTTCATGAGCACAATGCAAAGGAAAAAATTCCTGATTTGATTGGTTTCTTGAAAGCAGGACAAAGTATTGCTCAGGTATCCGATGCAGGTTTGCCAAGTATCTCAGACCCTGGTCATGATTTGGTTAAGGCAGCTATTGAGGAAGAAATTGCAGTTGTCACTGTTCCAGGTGCCTCTGCAGGAATTTCTGCCTTGATCGCTAGTGGTTTAGCGCCACAGCCACATATCTTTTACGGCTTTTTACCGAGAAAGTCAGGCCAGCAAAAGCAATTTTTCGACTCGAAAAAAGACTATCCTGAAACACAAATTTTCTATGAATCCCCTCATCGTGTAGCAGATACGTTGGAAAATATGCTAGCAGTTTATGGCAACCGCTCGGTCGTCTTGGTCAGAGAATTGACCAAAATCTATGAAGAATACCAAAGAGGTACAATTTCTGAATTGCTGGAAAGCATCTCTGAAACGCCACTTAAGGGAGAATGCCTTCTCATTGTTGAAGGTGCCAGTCAGGATGTGGAGGAAAAAGACAAGGAGGACTTGTTCTTAGAAATCCAAGTCCGCATCCAGCAAGGCATGAAGAAAAACCAAGCTATCAAGGAAGTCGCTAAGATTTACCAGTGGAATAAAAGCCAGCTTTATGCTGCCTACCACGAATGGGAAGAAAATCAAGAAAATGACTAAACAGGGAAGTTTGCCTTCTTCCCTTTTTTTGTTATACTAGTAGAAGAAAAAAATAGAAAGATTTGTGGGAGTGAAAAAGTCCGGGGGACTTTTTCAGCCTGAGCCAAGAAACTCGAAAGCGAGTAAGTTCGGTTGGCTTTTTCAATGTGAAACTTTTCTTCACACTCCCAAAGAGGTATTAGTGTCGTGTCTCAATCTTATATCAATGTTATCGGTGCTGGTTTGGCAGGTTCTGAAGCTGCCTACCAAATTGCAGCACGTGGTATTCCAGTTAAACTTTATGAAATGCGTGGTGTCAAGTCAACACCCCAGCACAAAACAGACAATTTTGCTGAGTTGGTTTGTTCCAATTCTCTTCGTGGGGATGCTTTGACAAATGCTGTTGGGCTTCTCAAGGAAGAAATGCGTCGCTTAGGTTCTGTCATTTTGGAATCTGCTGAGGCTACACGTGTTCCTGCGGGTGGTGCCCTTGCGGTGGACCGTGACGGTTTCTCCCAAATGGTGACTGAAAAAGTGGCCAACCATCCCTTGATTGAAGTGGTGCGTGATGAAATTACAGAATTGCCGACTGATGTTATTACGGTTGTAGCGACTGGTCCTTTGACTAGCGATGCCCTGGCTGAAAAGATTCATGCCCTCAATGACGGTGATGGTTTCTATTTCTACGACGCGGCAGCGCCTATTATCGATGTCAACACTATTGATATGAGCAAGGTCTATCTCAAGTCTCGGTATGACAAGGGAGAAGCTGCTTATCTCAATGCTCCAATGACCAAGCAAGAGTTTATGGATTTCCATGAAGCCTTGGTCAATGCGGAAGAAGCTCCGCTTAATTCTTTCGAAAAAGAAAAGTATTTTGAAGGCTGTATGCCTATCGAAGTCATGGCTAAACGTGGTATTAAAACAATGCTTTATGGTCCTATGAAACCAGTCGGTCTGGAGTATCCGGACGACTACACAGGACCTCGTGATGGAGAATTTAAAACACCTTATGCGGTGGTTCAGCTTCGTCAGGACAATGCAGCTGGTAGCCTCTATAATATCGTCGGTTTCCAGACCCACCTCAAATGGGGAGAACAAAAGCGTGTCTTCCAAATGATTCCAGGTCTTGAAAATGCGGAGTTTGTTCGTTATGGTGTCATGCACCGCAATTCTTATATGGACTCACCAGATCTTCTTGAGCAAACCTATCGTTCCAAGAAACAGCCAAATCTCTTCTTTGCTGGTCAAATGACGGGTGTGGAAGGCTATGTAGAGTCAGCTGCGTCAGGATTAGTTGCGGGAATTAACGCGGCTCGTCTTTTTAAGAGAGAAAACGAGGCGATTTTCCCAGAGACGACGGCGATTGGAAGCTTAGCTCATTACATCACCCATGCTGACAGCAAGCATTTCCAACCAATGAATGTCAACTTTGGGATTATCAAGGAGTTGGAAGGCGAACGTATCCGTGATAAGAAGGCTCGTTATGAAAAAATTGCAGAGCGTGCTCTTTCTGACTTAGAGGAATTTTTAACAGTCTAATTTTTTTGAAAGAATTGCTCATGATACTATAAAAATCTTAGAAATTGTGATAAAATAGGTAGGATAAAAAAAGGAGAGTGAAAATGGCGAATCCCAAGTATAAACGTATTTTAATCAAGTTATCAGGTGAAGCCCTTGCCGGAGAACGTGGCGTAGGGATTGATATCCAAACAGTTCAAACAATCGCAAAAGAGATTCAAGAAGTTCATAGCTTAGGTATCGAAATTGCCCTTGTTATTGGTGGAGGAAATCTCTGGCGTGGAGAACCTGCTGCAGAAGCAGGAATGGACCGCGTTCAGGCAGATTACACAGGAATGCTTGGGACTGTTATGAATGCTCTTGTGATGGCAGATTCATTGCAACAAGTTGGGGTTGATACACGTGTGCAAACAGCGATTGCTATGCAACAAGTGGCAGAGCCTTATGTACGTGGACGTGCCCTTCGTCACCTTGAAAAAGGCCGTATCGTTATCTTTGGTGCTGGAATTGGTTCACCATACTTCTCAACAGATACAACAGCGGCTCTTCGTGCAGCTGAAATCGAAGCGGATGCTATCCTTATGGCTAAAAATGGTGTAGACGGTGTTTACAATGCCGATCCTAAGAAGGACAAGACGGCCGTTAAATTTGAAGAATTGACCCACCGTGATGTCATTAACAAAGGTCTTCGTATCATGGACTCAACAGCTTCAACCCTCTCAATGGACAACGATATTGACTTGGTTGTCTTTAACATGAACCAACCAGGCAATATCAAACGTGTCGTATTTGGTGAAAATATCGGAACAACAGTTTCAAATAATATCGAAGAAAAGGAATAAGAAAGATTATGGCTAACGTAATTATTGAAAAAGCTAAAGAGAGAATGACCCAGTCTCACCAATCACTTGCTCGTGAATTTGGTGGTATCCGTGCCGGTCGTGCCAATGCAAGCTTGCTTGACCGTGTACATGTAGAATACTACGGAGTAGAAACTCCTCTTAACCAAATCGCTTCAATTACGATTCCAGAAGCGCGTGTTTTGTTGGTCACACCATTTGACAAATCTTCATTGAAAGACATCGAACGTGCCTTGAACGCTTCTGATCTTGGTATCACACCAGCTAACGACGGTTCTGTGATTCGCTTGGTTATCCCAGCTCTTACAGAAGAAACTCGTCGTGACCTTGCTAAAGAAGTGAAGAAGGTCGGTGAGAATGCTAAAGTGGCTGTCCGCAATATCCGTCGTGATGCTATGGATGAAGCTAAGAAACAAGAAAAAGCAAAAGAAATCACTGAAGACGAATTGAAGACTCTTGAAAAAGATATTCAAAAAGTAACAGACGATGCTGTTAAACACATCGATGACATGACTGCTAATAAAGAAAAAGAACTTTTGGAAGTCTAAAAATAAACAGAAAAACTCAGTTGGCATTGCTGGCTGAGTTTTATTCGAAAGAAGGAAATATGAATACAAATCTTGCAAGTTTTATCGTTGGACTGATCATCGATGAAAACGATCGTTTTTACTTTGTGCAAAAGGATGGTCAAACCTATGCTCTTGCCAAGGAAGAAGGTCAACATACAGTAGGGGATACGGTCAAAGGTTTTGCCTACACGGATATGAAGCAAAAACTCCGCCTGACAACCTTAGAAGTGACTGCCACTCAGGACCAATTTGGTTGGGGAACTGTAACGGAAGTTCGTAAAGACTTGGGTGTCTTTGTGGATACAGGCCTACCTGATAAGGAAATCGTAGTGTCACTTGATATCCTCCCTGAGCTCAAGGAACTTTGGCCTAAGAAGGGCGACCAACTCTACATCCGTCTTGAAGTGGACAAGAAAGACCGCATCTGGGGACTCTTGGCCTATCAAGAAGACTTCCAACGTCTGGCTCGTCCTGCCTACAACAACATGCAGAACCAAAACTGGCCAGCCATTGTTTACCGCCTCAAGCTGTCAGGGACCTTTGTCTATCTGCCAGAAAATAACATGCTTGGTTTTATCCATCCTAGCGAGCGCTATGCAGAGCCACGTTTGGGTCAAGTTTTAGATGCGCGTGTTATTGGTTTCCGTGAAGTGGACCGCACATTGAACCTCTCCCTCAAACCACGTTCTTTTGAGATGTTGGAAAATGATGCTCAGATGATTTTGACCTACTTGGAAAGCAATGGCGGTTTTATGACCTTGAATGATAAGTCATCTCCTGAGGATATCAAGGCAACCTTTGGCATTTCTAAAGGTCAGTTCAAGAAAGCACTCGGTGGCTTGATGAAGGCTGGCAAAATCAAGCAAGACCAGTTTGGGACAGAGTTGATTTAGGGAGATTTATGAGAAAATCATTTTACACTTGGCTCATGACCGAGCGCAATCCTAAAAGTAACAGTCCCAAGACTATCTTGGCAGACCTTGCTTTTGAAGAATCAGCCTTTCCAAAACACACAGATGATTTTGATGAGGTGAGTCGCTTTTTAGAAGAACATGCCAGTTTCTCTTTTAACCTAGGAGACTTTGACGTTATTTGGCAAGAATACTTAGAACACTAGCATGATTCACTGGGTTTGGGCTAGTAATTTCTCCACCCCTTTGCTATAATAAAAAGAAATAAAAGGATTAGAGAGGTTCTTTATTTGAAGGAACATTCAATAGACATTCAACTGAGTCATCCAGATGATCTGTTTCATCTTTTTGGTTCCAATGAGCGCCATCTTCGTTTAATGGAAGAAGAGCTTGATGTGGTGATTCATGCTCGTACGGAGATTGTCCAGGTTTTGGGAGAAGAGTCTGCTTGCGAGGAAGCCCGTCAGGTTATTCAAGCTCTCATGGTCTTGGTGAACCGTGGGATGACCGTTGGTACGCCAGATGTGGTGACTGCAATTAGTATGGTCAAAAACGATGAAATTGATAAGTTTGTCGCCCTTTATGAAGAAGAAATCATCAAAGATAATACTGGGAAACCGATCCGTGTCAAAACTCTGGGTCAAAAACTTTATGTGGATAGTGTTAAACAGCATGATGTGACCTTTGGAATTGGGCCTGCAGGGACAGGGAAGACCTTTCTTGCAGTTACTTTGGCAGTGACAGCTCTTAAACGTGGTCAGGTTAAGCGAATTATCCTGACTCGTCCAGCAGTGGAAGCAGGTGAGAGTCTTGGATTTCTTCCGGGTGACCTCAAGGAAAAGGTCGATCCTTACCTTCGCCCTGTTTATGATGCCTTGTATCAGATTTTGGGGAAAGACCAAACTACTCGACTCATGGAGCGTGAAATTATCGAGATTGCGCCCCTTGCCTATATGCGTGGACGAACCTTGGATGATGCCTTTGTCATTCTCGATGAGGCGCAAAATACGACCATCATGCAGATGAAGATGTTTTTGACTCGTTTAGGCTTTAATTCTAAGATGATTGTCAATGGAGATATCAGTCAGATTGACCTGCCACGTAATGTCAAGTCCGGTTTGATTGATGCCCAAGAAAAGCTTAAGAACATTCACCAGATTGACTTTGTTCATTTTTCAGCCAAGGATGTGGTTCGCCATCCAGTTGTCGCTCAGATTATCCGAGCCTATGAACCAGCTCCAATTAAAAATGAAGAGCGTGAAGAAGTCCAAGAAGAAACAGAATAGCAAAAAAGAGCAGTTCAGGTGGAATTGCTCTTTCTTTTATCTGATAATTAGATTTTTTATACTAGTTCATCAATTGGAGTATGTTTTTTATCGAGGCCTTGGGCTACTGGAAGACTGGTTAAGTAACCTTGATAAGTGGTAACACCTTGGCGCAAGCCCTCATCTTCAGCAATTGATTGTACAAATCCTTTTTCGGCCAAAGCTTCGATATAAGGAAGAGTGACATTGGTTAGGGCGATGGTAGAAGTACGGGCAACTGCACCAGGGATGTTGGCAACGGCATAGTGGAGCACACCGTGTTTTTCATATACAGGCTCATCGTGCGTTGTCACACGGTCAGCTGTCTCGATAACGCCACCTTGGTCAACGGCAACGTCAACGATGACAGATCCTGGACGCATTTGTTTGACCATCTCATCTGTCACCAATTTTGGTGCCTTGGCACCAGGAATGAGAACCGCTCCGATCACCACATCCGCATCTCTCACACTAGCTTCGATGTTGAATGAATTGGACATGAGAGTTTGAATTTGGTGGCCAAAGACCTCCTCTAAAACGGAGAGACGTTTAGCACTGATATCAAGGATGGTTACTTGAGCTCCCAATCCTAAAGCGATGCGGGCAGCATGGGTCCCTACGACACCGCCACCGATGATGGTTACTTTCCCTTTAGGTACACCCGGTACACCACCCAGTAGGACACCAGAACCTCCTGCTTGCTTAGTTAGGAAATGAGCACCGATTTGGACTGCCATACGGCCTGCAACCTCACTCATAGGTACGAGGAGTGGTAACTGACCTTGGGAATCACGAACAGTTTCATAGGCAATCCCTGTTGTTTTTGCTACTAGCATAGCATCTGCTAATTCAGGCGCTGCGGCCATGTGCAAGTAGGTGAAGAGAAGCAGGTCTTCACGCAAGTACTCATATTCAGAAGATAGTGGTTCTTTTACTTTGACGACTAACTCTGCAGCCCAAGCTTCACCAGCAGTAGCGACAATCTCAGCTCCTTGCTTTTGATAGTCAGCATCAGTAAATCCTGAACCTAGACCAGCATTTGTTTCGATAAGGACGCGATGACCACGACCGACTAAGCTGTGGACACCAGCAGGTGTGAGGGCAACACGGTTTTCATTATTCTTAATTTCTTTTGGAATTCCGATTAACATAGAGAAAAACTCCCTTTCTATTGACGGGTTGTAAATGATTTATCACAATTATCTATAAAATAAGGTGATGATTTTATTCTATATGAAACCGCTTTAAAAATCAAGAAAAATTTGTTGTAAACTATCTACAGGGCCATATTGGATAGGAAAGAAAAAGGCCGAATCGTTACAAGAGTCCATTATGTCTTGACCAAGGAAGACTATTTTGCAAATAAATAAGCAGTTGAGAAGAAATTTTCAACTGTTTTTTCTTCCTCTTACGAATAATCTAAGAGAGGAGAAAATATGGAAGCAATTATCGAGAAAATTAAAGAGTATAAAATCATTGTCATCTGTACTGGTCTGGGCTTGATTTTAGGCGGATTTTTCCTGCTAAAGCCAGCTCCACACACACCTGTCAAGGAAACGAATTTGCAGGCAGAAGTTGCAACTGTTTCCAAGGATTCGGTATCCGAAAAGGATGTGAAGAAGGAAGAAAAGGAAGAACCTCTTGAACAAGATCTAATCACAGTAGATGTAAAAGGCGCTGTTAAATCGCCAGGAATTTATGATTTGCCTGTAGGTAGTCGGGTCAATGATGCCGTTCAAAAGGCGGGTGGATTGACCGAACAAGCAGACAGCAAGTCGCTTAATCTAGCTCAGAAAGTTAGTGATGAGGCTCTGGTTTACGTTCCAACTAAGGGAGAAGAATTAGCTAGTCAACAGGCAGGTTCTGGGACGACTTCTTCAACAAGCAAAGAAAAGAAGGTCAATCTCAACAAGGCAAGTCTGGAAGAACTCAAGCAGGTCAAGGGACTGGGAGGAAAACGAGCTCAGGACATTATCGATCATCGTGAAACAAATGGGAAATTCAAGTCGGTTGATGAACTCAAGAAGGTCTCTGGCATTGGTGCCAAAACTATAGAAAAGTTAAAAGATTATGTTACAGTGGATTAAGAATTTCCCCATTCCCCTAATTTACCTGAGTTTTCTGTTACTTTGGTTTTATTATGCCATTTTTTCAGCATCTTATCTTGCTTTGTTGGGATTTGTTTTTCTGCTAGTTTGTCTCTTTATTCAATTTCCTTGGAAATCTGCTAGCAAAGTTCTAGTGCTTTGTGGAATCTTTGGCTTTTGGTTTCTGTTTCAAACTTGGCAACAGAGTCAAGCGAGTCAAAATTTGGCAGATTCTGTTGAAAGGGTACGGATTTTGCCTGACACTGTTAAGGTCAATGGTGATAGTCTGTCCTTTCGTGGTAAGTCTAACAGTCGTGCTTTCCAAGTCTATTATAAACTCCAATCCGAGGAGGAGAAAGAAGCCTTTCAAGCTTTAACCGACCTTCATGAGATAGGACTTGAAGGAAAACTATCAGAGCCAGAAGGGCAGAGAAATTTTGGTGGCTTTGACTACCAAGCCTATCTGAAGACTCAGGGAATTTATCAAACTCTCAATATCAAAAAAATCCAGTCACTTCAAAAGGTTGGCAGTTGGGATATAGGAGAAAATCTATCCAGTTTACGCCGAAAGGCTGTGGTTTGGATTAAGACACATTTTCCAGACCCTATGCGCAATTACATGACAGGTCTCTTGTTAGGGCATCTGGACACTGACTTTGAGGAGATGAATGAGCTTTATTCCAGTCTAGGAATTATCCACCTCTTTGCCTTGTCGGGTATGCAGGTAGGCTTTTTCATGGATGGATTTAAGAAACTTCTCTTGCGATTGGGCTTGACCCAAGAAAAGTTGAAATGGCTGACTTATCCCTTTTCTCTTATTTATGCAGGGCTAACAGGATTTTCAGCATCAGTCATTCGCAGTCTCTTGCAAAAGTTACTGGCTCAACATGGTGTTAAGGGCTTGGATAATTTCGCCTTGACGGTGCTTGTACTCTTTATTATCATGCCCAACTTTTTCCTGACTGCAGGAGGAGTCTTGTCCTGTGCTTATGCTTTTATCTTGACCATGACCAGCAAAGAAGGAGAGGGACTCAAGACAGTTGTCAGAGAAAGTCTAGTCATTTTCTTGGGAATATTACCCATTTTATCCTTCTATTTTGCAGAATTTCAACCTTGGTCCATCCTCTTGACCTTTGTCTTTTCCTTTCTTTTTGACTTGGTCTTCTTACCGCTCTTGTCTATCTTATTTGCCCTTTCCTTTCTTCATCCAGTCATTCAGCTGAATTTTATTTTTGAATGGTTGGAGGGAATGATTCGCTTTGTATCACAAGTGGCAAGTAGGCCTCTAGTCTTTGGACAACCCAATGCATGGCTTTTAATTTTATTGTTAATTTCCTTGGCTTTAGTATATGATTTGAGAAAAAACATTAAAAAGATAACAGTATTGAGCTTATTGATTACAGGTCTATTTTTCTTGACCAAGCATCCACTGGAAAATGAAATCACCATGCTGGATGTTGGGCAAGGGGAAAGTATTTTCCTACGGGATGTAACTGGGAAAACCATTCTCATAGATGTGGGAGGTAAGGCAGAGTCTGATAAGAAAATTGAAAAATGGCAAGAAAAGGCGACAACCAGCAATGCCCAGCGAAGCTTGATACCCTATCTCAAAAATAGAGGAGTATCCAAGATTGACCAGCTGATTTTGACAAATACGGACAAGGAACATGTTGGAGATTTGTTGGAGGTGAGCAAGGCATTCCATATAGGGGAGATCTTAGTATCAAAAGGAAGTCTGAAACAGAAGGAATTTGTGGCAGAACTACAAGCGACTCAAACCAAGGTTCGTAGTGTGTCAGTGGGAGAGAATCTTTCAATTTTCGGAAGTCAGTTAGAAGTCCTATCTCCAAGGAAAATTGGAGATGTAGGTCATGAAGATTCCCTGGTTCTGTATGGAAAACTTTTGGATAAGTACTTTCTTTTCACAGGAAATTTGGAGGAGAAGGGGGAGAAGGAATTGCTGAAGCAGTATCCTGACCTAGAAGTGGATGTTTTGAAAGTTGGGCAACATGGCTCTAAAAAATCATCAAGTTCATCCTTTTTAGAACAGCTCAAACCAGAGATGACTCTCATCTCGGTTGGAAAGAACAATCGAACCAAACTCCCCCATCAGGAAACCTTGACACGACTGGAAACTATCAATAGCAAAGTTTACCGAACTGACCAGCAAGGAGCTATACGCTTTAAGGGGTGGAATAGTTGGAAAATCGAAAGCGTTCGATAGGAAGGACAAATATTATATATTAGTAAAATAAACTAAAAATCTGTTGCATAATAATGATAAAAACGATATAATGAAAGCGTCTTCAATATTAATGATATAAAATCATTAAAAATTAGCAAAAACCGTTTAATTAGTTAGTTTATGATCTATTGGTCTTTTTTAGTCCAGTGTATCTGCTTTGACAGTGACTAAAAGTTATCGGTATGATTGGAATACTGCTTGGGAGTATACTACCAACTATCACAACCATCAATATATTTGGATTCCGTCATGGTCTCGTTATAACAGCTATTCTGAGTATAGAGTTGGCGGAGGCTGGAATTATGAACGTTTTGAGGTCATAAACTACTATACTGGCGGATATTAATAGTTAAACGTTTAGAAGAAGGAGAGATGGATATGTTAAGGCTTACTCATGTTACCTTAAAAACGCGACAAGTCATCTTGCAAGATGCGGATTTTACATTTGAAAAGGGTAGGATTTATGGTATTCTTGCTATCAATGGCTCTGGAAAGACGACATTGTTCCGCGCCATTAGCAATTTAATTCCTATAAGTAGTGGAAATATTGTAGCCCCTCCTTCTTTATTTTATTATGAAAGCATTGAATGGCTGGATGGAAACTTAAGTGGGATGGACTATCTTCGCCTGATCAAGAACATCTGGAAGTCAGGGCTGAACTTGGGGGATGAAATTACCTATTGGGAAATGTCTGACTATATCAGCCTTCCCATTCGTAAGTATTCCTTAGGCATGAAGCAACGCTTGGTGATTGCCATGTATTTCCTCAGTCAGGCGAAATGCTGGCTTATGGATGAGATTACAAATGGCTTAGATGAGTATTATCGACAGAAGTTTTTTGATAGGCTAGCAAAAATCGATAGACAAGAACAGCTGGTTCTTTTAAGTTCCCACTATAAGGAAGAGTTGCTTGATGTCTGCGATAGAGTAGTAACCATTCATCAGGGGCAGATAGAAGAGGTTTAGTTTATGAAAGATATTAGTCTATTTTTATTAAAAAAAGTTTTCAAAAGTCGCTTAAACTGGATTATCTTAGCTTTATTTGTTTCAACTCTTGGTATTAGCTTTTATTTCAATAGTCGGACTGCAAACTATGTCAGCTTGGAGAACAGGTTGGAAACTCGTACTGCAGCCAACGAGAGAGCTATCAATGAAAATGAAGAGAAGCTCTCCCAAATGTCTGACACCAGCACGGAGGAATACCAGTTTGCTAAAGAAAATTTAGACTTGCAAAAAAATCTTTTGACGCAAAAGAAAGAAATTCTGACTTTATTAAAAGAAGGACGCTGGGAAGAAGCATACTATTTGCAGTGGCAAGCTGAGGAAAAGAGTTATGAAACTGTATCAAATGACCCAACTTCTAGCTCGGACTTAAAAATAGCGGTTGACCGCGAACGAAAGACTTACCAAGCCCTGTATCCCTTGAACATAAAAGCCCACGATTTAGATTATCCGACCCACGGGATTGATCAGATTGTCTGGATTTTAGAGGCTATCATCCCAACCTTGTTTGTGATTGCGATTATTTTTATGCTGACACAACTTTTTGCAGAAAGATATCAAAATCATCTGGACACAGCTCAGTTATATCCTTTTTCAAAAGTGGCATTTGCCATATCTTCTCTTGGAGTTGGGGTGAGCTATGTAACTGTGCTGTTTATCGGAATCAGCGGATTTTCTTTTCTAGTGGGAAGTCTGACAAGTGGTTTTGGACAGTTAGATTATCCCTACCCGATTTATAGCTTAGTGTATCAAGAGGTAACTATTGGAAAGATACAAGATGTGTTATTTCCTGGCTTGTTCTTAGCTTTCTTAGCCTTTATCGTCATTGTGGAAGTTGTGTATTTGATTACTTACTTTTTCAAGCAAAAAATGCCTGTCCTCTTTCTGTCACTTATTGGGATTGTTGGCTTATTGTTTGGCATCCAAACAATCCAGCCTCTCCAAAAGATTGCACATCTGATTCCCTTTACTTACTTGCGTTCAGTGGAGATTTTATCTGGAAGATTACCTAAGCAAATTGATAATGTCAATCTGAATTGGAGTATGGGAATGGTCTTACTTCCTTGCCTGATTATCCTTTTGTTAGTGGGAATTCTATTTATCGAAAGATGGGGAAGTTCACGTAAAAAGGAAGTTTTTAATAGATTCTAGCTTTCCTACAGGGAAAATAAGTAAAAACTAACATAGAGAGGGAATCAACTTGATTCTCTCTTTTTGATTCGAAAACCAAGTCAAAATATAAACACAAACTTTTCAAAAAAATAACTTTTTATCTTGACAAGGGCTAGAAAACTTGGTATCATATAAAAGTTGAGAAAAGCAGAAGTGAGAGCTTCTCGCCTTGTGACATTAAGTTGCCTGGCCCTACGGATGAAAAGTTTCTAAGAAACGCTATCATAACGTGCGGGCTTGTATATTTACGAGTCCGCTATTGTTTTTCTCTAATAAAACAAAAGAGGTGAAAACCATAGCAAAGCAAGACTTATTCATCAATGATGAGATTCGTGTACGTGAAGTTCGCTTGATTGGTCTTGAAGGAGAACAGCTAGGCATCAAGCCACTCAGTGAAGCGCAAGCTTTGGCTGATAACGCTAATGTTGACCTAGTATTGATTCAACCCCAAGCCAAACCGCCTGTTGCAAAAATTATGGACTACGGTAAGTTCAAATTTGAGTACCAGAAGAAGCAAAAAGAACAACGTAAAAAACAAAGTGTTGTTACTGTGAAAGAAGTTCGTCTAAGTCCAACTATTGACAAGGGTGACTTTGATACAAAACTTCGCAATGCACGCAAATTCCTTGAAAAAGGAAATAAAGTTAAGGTATCTATTCGCTTTAAGGGTCGTATGATTACCCATAAAGAGATTGGTGCAAAAGTTTTAGCCGAGTTTGCTGAAGCAACTCAAGATATTGCCAACATCGAACAACGTGCTAAAATGGATGGACGTCAAATGTTCATGCAATTGGCGCCAGCGACTGACAAAAAATAATTGTCAGAAAGTTAAATAAAGGAGAAAAAATCATGCCAAAACAAAAAACACACCGCGCATCAGCTAAACGTTTCAAACGTACAGGTTCTGGTGGACTTAAACGTTTCCGTGCTTACACTTCTCACCGTTTCCACGGAAAAACTAAGAAACAACGTCGTCATCTTCGTAAAGCATCTATGGTGCATTCAGGAGATTACAAACGTATCAAAGCAATGCTTACTCGCTTGAAATAATAGCCTAACAGTAAGTAAACAATTCTAGGAAATATTTGGAGGAAATAAAACATGGCACGTGTTAAAGGTGGCGTTGTATCACGCAAACGTCGTAAACGTATTCTTAAATTAGCAAAAGGTTACTATGGAGCTAAACACATCTTGTTCCGTACTGCAAAAGAACAAGTAATGAACTCTTACTACTATGCATACCGTGACCGTCGTCAGAAAAAACGTGACTTCCGCAAATTGTGGATCACTCGTATCAACGCGGCAGCTCGTATGAACGGACTTTCATACTCACAATTGATGCATGGTTTGAAATTGGCTGAGATCGAAGTTAACCGTAAAATGCTTGCTGACTTGGCTGTTAACGATGCAGCAGCTTTCACAGCTCTTGCAGATGCAGCTAAAGCAAAACTTGGTAAATAATAACTGATAAGACTGGAACAGGATTGTCCCAGTCTTTTTAAAAATAAAGGAGAAAAATATGGCTTCAAAAATGCTACATACTTGCTTGCGAGTAGAAAATCTTGAAAAATCAATTGCATTCTATCAAGATGCTTTTGGTTTTAAAGAATTGCGTCGCAGAGATTTTCCAGACCATGCCTTCACGATTGTCTATCTAGGTCTTGAGGGTGACGACTATGAGTTGGAGTTGACTTATAACTACGATCACGGTCCTTATGTGGTTGGAGATGGATTTGCCCACATCGCCCTCAGTACACCTGATCTTGAGGCGCTTCATCAAGAGCATAGTGCCAAAGGCTATGAAGTTACTGAACCAAATGGTCTACCAGGAACTGCACCTAACTATTACTTTGTCAAAGACCCTGATGGCTACAAGGTTGAAGTCATTCGTGAAAAATAATCTCGTGAAGTCAAGTAGAATGTTCGTTTTCTACTTGACTTTTTTTGGTTGAAAGAGTATACTAGTAAAAATTTAACCTTTAAGGGGAGTCCAGAGAGACTCACAAGGTGTCAGATAAAAGAATAGTACAATTTTCTAGAGGGGACTTTTTGAGTGTGCTCTCTTGTCTTGTACGATTTTAACTGAGGCCTTGCAATCGCAAGGCCTTTTCTTTATCTGCTCCCCTTAAAATTTAAGGAGGAAAAGTCATGAATCCCACATGTAAGAAACGTTTGGGTGCCATTCGTTTGGAAACCATGAAGGTGGTTGCACAGGAGGAAATCGCGCCAGCAATCTTTGAACTGGTCCTAGAAGGAGAAATGGTTGAAACTATGCGAGCAGGCCAATTTCTTCATCTGCGTGTGCCTGATGATGCCCATCTTTTGCGTCGTCCTATTTCAATTTCGTCTATTGATAAGGTAAAGAAGCAGTGTCACCTCATTTATCGGATTGAAGGGGCTGGGACAGCTATTTTCTCAACCTTAAGTCAGGGAGACACTCTTGATGTAATGGGTCCTCAGGGAAATGGTTTTGACTTGTCTGACCTTGATGAGCAGAGCCAGGTCCTCCTCGTTGGTGGTGGAATTGGTGTACCGCCCTTGCTTGAAGTAGCCAAGGAATTGCATGCCCGTGGTGTGAAAGTAGTGACAGTTCTCGGTTTTGCTAATAAGGATGCTGTTATTTTAGAGACGGAATTAGCTCAATATGGTCAAGTCTTTGTAACGACAGATGATGGTTCTTATGGTATTAAGGGAAATGTTTCCGTTGTTATCAAGGATTTAGACAATCAATTTGATGCTGTTTACTCATGTGGGGCGCCTGGAATGATGAAGTATATCAATCAAACCTTTTATGACCACCCAAGAGCCTATCTATCTCTAGAATCTCGTATGGCTTGTGGGATGGGAGCTTGCTATGCCTGTGTCCTAAAAGTACCAGAAAGTGAGACGGTCAGCCAACGCGTCTGTGAAGATGGTCCTGTTTTCCGCACAGGAACAGTTGTATTATAAGGAGAAAATCATGACTACAAATCGTTTACAAGTTTCTCTACCAGGCTTGGATTTGAAAAATCCGATTATTCCAGCATCAGGCTGTTTTGGTTTTGGTCAAGAGTATGCCAAGTACTATGATTTAGACCTTTTGGGTTCTATTATGATCAAGGCGACAACCCTTGAACCACGCTTTGGCAATCCAACTCCAAGGGTGGCAGAGACACCCGCTGGCATGCTTAATGCAATCGGCTTGCAAAATCCTGGTTTGGAAGTTGTTTTGGCTGAAAAGTTACCTTGGCTGGAAAGAGAATATCCAAATCTTCCTATTATTGCCAATGTGGCTGGTTTTTCAAAACAAGAGTATGCAGCTGTTTCTCATGGTATTTCCAAGGCAGCCAATGTAAAGGCTATTGAGCTCAATATTTCTTGCCCCAATGTTGACCACTGTAATCATGGACTCCTGATTGGCCAAGATCCAGATTTGGCTTATGATGTGGTGAAAGCAGCTGTGGAAGCTTCTGATGTGCCAGTTTATGTCAAACTAACCCCTAGTGTGACCGATATCGTTACTGTCGCAAAAGCTGCAGAAGATGCGGGAGCAAGTGGCTTGACCATGATCAATACTCTAGTTGGAATGCGCTTTGACCTCAAAACTCGCAAACCAATCTTGGCCAATGGAACAGGTGGGATGTCAGGCCCAGCCGTCTTTCCAGTAGCCCTCAAGCTTATTCGCCAAGTAGCCCAAACAACAGACCTACCTATCATTGGAATGGGGGGAGTAGATTCGGCTGAAGCTGCCCTAGAAATGTATCTGGCTGGAGCATCGGCTATTGGAGTTGGAACAGCCAATTTTACCAATCCATATGCCTGTCCTGATATCATCGAAAATTTACCAAAGGTTATGGATAAATACGGCATCAGCAGTCTAGAAAATCTACGCAAGGAAGTAAAAGCCAGCCTTAGATAAGCTAGACTATCCTTATTGTCAATAAGATATAGAATTTTCATCATTTTGTAATATTTTCATCTTTTAACTATGTTAAAATAAAGTTAATTACGAATGATGTAGATGAATATCTACTTAGGGGAGTAAAATGAAGAGAACACTACTTGTAAGCACGGCAGTGCTTGCATTGGCAATTGTGCCCACAATATCAGTCTTTGCTGAAGATAGTAAAACAACAGACCAAAGTCAAACGACGAATAAGAGTCAGTCTGTGGACAAAAATCAGTCTAAAGATAAAAATCAGACTCCAGCATTAGAAGAGAAAAAAGTTGTTGAACATACAAAGAATGAAGCTGAAAAGACGGAAAAAAAGAAAGAATCAGTTGTTGTAAAAGAAAATAATTCTAAACAAGAGGCTATTCCAAATAAAGAAAAAGTTGAAGAAGCTCATAAGAATGGTTGGCAGAAAGAGCATGGGAAATGGCTTTTTTATGAGAATAATCAACCAATAAAAAATTGGAAAAAAATTGCGGGTGTCTGGTATTTCTTTGATCAACATGGAATCATGGCCAGCAATAGAATTGTTAATGACTATGCTTTTCATACTAGTGGAGCAATGGTAGAAAATTCCTGGTTGAAAATTGCGGATAAATGGTACTATGCTACAGATTCAGGAAAGATTGTTCGTAATAGATGGGAAAAAATTGGCAATGTTTGGTATTACTTCAAGCAAGATGGAGTTATGGCTAGCAATGCTCTAGTGAACGATTATCTTCTTAATAGTAGTGGGGCGATGGCTCAAAATGCTTGGGTGAAGATTACTGATAAATGGTATTATGCTACAGATTCAGGAAAAATCCTTCGTAATAAATGGGAAAAAATTAAGGGCGCATGGTATTATTTTAATAATGATGGTGTGATGGCCAGTAATCAGTGGAAAAATGCTTACTATCTAAAAAATAGTGGAGCAATGGCTGAAAAAGAATGGATTTTTGATAAATCTTATAATAGCTGGTTTTACCTAAAATCAGGTGGTGCTTATGCTTCACGTGAATGGATTGGTGCTTATTACCTCAAATCTGGTGGTTATATGGCCAAGAATGAATGGATTTTTGATCCTAACTACAATGCATGGTACTACCTGAAAGAAGATGGAAGCTATGTTACTGGTGGTTTTAACATCAAAAATAAAGAGTACTTCTTCCAAGATAACGGAAAGTGGATTCAAAGTCCAAAATATTTTAAGGTTAAACCAATCACAGCCTATATTTATAGCGAATCAGGAGATATTTTGAGCTATGTCAATCAGGGAAGTATTGTGACCTATGATGGCTCTAAAAGCAAGGGTAGTCGTCTAGCTGTTTCAATATCAGGCTTGTCCGGTTATATGAATCAAAGTGATTTGGCTTTAGTTGAGGAAGAAAGTGAGTTTATTCCTCACTATACTACTGACGGAAGATTCCTATACCATGAACTTTCTCCATACACTAGTATACGGGTAGCTCCACATACTTCAGCTATGAAAATTGGTAAGAAGTATTATTCAAAGGATGGAGAACATTTCGATGGGTTTACTATCAAAAATCGTTTCCTTTTCAAGAATTTAACTGAACCAACCAACTATAGTGCGGATGAATTAAATAGAGTTTATTCGATGATGAATATCCGAAACAGTCGTCTTGCCGGTAAAGGAGCAATTTTTAAGGAAGCTGAAAAACGTTACGGTGTCAATGCTCTCTATTTAATGGCTCACAGTGCGCTAGAAAGTGCTTGGGGACGTAGCCAAATTGCTAATGATAAAAATAACTTCTTCGGTATAGCTGCTTACGATACCAGTCCCTATGATTCCGCTAAGAAATTTGATGATGTAGACAAAGGAATTCTTGGTGCGGCCAAGTGGATTCGTGAGAACTATATTGACCGTGGAAGAGATCACCTTGGAAATAAAGCGACGGGAATGAATGTACGCTATGCATCAGATCCGTACTGGGGTGAAAAAATAGCTAGTATCATGATGAATATCAATAGTCGACTTGGTGGAAAAGATTAAAAGATAAGCAACGATAACTGCTGAAAAGTGGTTGTCGTTTTTTTATTTTTCCGTAGATTTAAGAAGATAAAATGGAGTGAAGTATAGTCAAAAAGCCGTTTCAAAGCGGTTTTTTTGTTATAATGAAGGGGAGAATTATTGACATTAAAGGAGAAAAACATGACATTTGAAGAAATGCTGCCTGGCTTAAAGGCTAAGAAAAAATATGTACGAACAGGTTGGGGAGGAGCTGAAAACTATGTCCAACTCTTTGACACCATTGAACAAAACGGGGTTGCACTTGAAGTGACACCCTATTTCCTAATCAACGTGTCTGGAGAAGGAGAAGGTTTTTCTATGTGGAGTCCGACACCTTGTGATGTTTTGGCGACGGATTGGGTAGAAGTACATGATTAGACGTGTATTGATTACGGGAGTGAGTTCAGGGATCGGCCTAGCTCAGGCTCGACTCTTTTTAGAGAAGAGTTATCAAGTTTATGGAGTTGACCAAGGTGAAAATCCGCTCTTAGAGGGTGATTTCTACTTTTTTCAGAGAGATTTGACCTTGGACTTGGAGCCAATTTTTGCCTGGTGTCCTCAGGTAGATATTTTGTGCAATACTGCTGGAGTTTTGGATGATTATAAACCACTTTTAGAACAAACAGCGCAGGAAATTCAAGAAATTTTTGAAATTAACTACGTGACTCCAGTAGAGTTGACTCGCTATTATTTGACGCAAATGTTGGAAAATAAAAAGGGGATCATCATTAATATGTGCTCCATTGCTTCGAGTCTAGCAGGTGGCGGTGGACACGCCTATACTTCTTCGAAGCACGCCTTGGCTGGCTTCACCAAGCAGTTGGCTCTAGACTATGCTGAAGCTGGTATTCAGGTATTTGGTATCGCTCCAGGAGCAGTCAAGACAGCTATGACTTCTGCAGATTTTGAGCCAGGTGGATTGGCTGACTGGGTTGCTAGTGAAACACCAATCAAGCGCTGGATTGAGCCAGAGGAAATAGCAGAGATTAGCCTTTTCTTAGCCAGTGGAAAGGCCTCTGCCATGCAGGGACAAATATTGATAATAGACGGTGGATGGTCTTTGAAGTAGGAGGATCTGATGGAAATCAAAAATCACAGAAGAGAATGCATCGCAAGAAGTCTTGAAAGTCAAAGCAGAATTATTAGGATTTCCAGAACTGGACAAAACCTCTTACATGAATTGGAAGGTGAATGGACATGAAAAACCAACTTGCTCTTAGTAGCGAAAAACTTGATGAAAAAGTTTACCCACAACTATTTCACCACATTGGAATGATTCGTGGGGAATACTTGTTGAGAGAGCTCAATCAAAATATATTATTACCAAGTTGTCAGCAATTTGTAAAAGATTATCTAGATACTATTTGCTCCTTATACTCAGATGAAGAGGTATGGTATCGTTTTTCTGAATTAACGAATGCAGAAGCCAATTGTTTAGAGGGAACTAAAGAGTATTTTGATGAAAATCATCCCTTATTTGGATATAGAGGAACCAGGCGTTTACTGGCATGTTTGGATGAATTTCAGGCTGAAGCAAATGTTGTTACAGAAGTTTATCAAACGAATCCCAATCTGTCTCTTATTTTTCCTTTTATCAATGATGCCGACCAATTGAAACAAGCTATTACAGTGTTGCGTCAGTATGGCTTTACTGGAAAAGTCGCCACAATGATTGAATTACCGTCAGCGTATTTTGACTTGGATAGGATACTGGAAGCGGGTATTTCAAAGATTGTAGTTGGAATGAATGATTTGACTTCTTTTGTTTTTGCGACTGTTAGAAACAGTCAATGGCATGATATGGAAAGTCCAATTATGTTAGATATGCTAAGACAGATGCAGGATAAAGCAAGGACGAAAAAGATTGACTTTGCTGTAGCAGGCTATCTGAATGTTTCTTTCATACAAACAATGAATCAGATGGGTATCGAATGCATTCTCCATTACAGCTCTATTCCAGAGATTTTTGATTTAGAAATTGGCTATCCAGACCATCTCAAATATATAAAAGAAGAAAGTAAGAAATTACAAAGGAGCACCCATGACACCGCAAGAAATGTGGAATGCCTACAAAAAAATTAACCCCTCTATAGGAGATGAAATCGATGCTTGGGCTTTTGGAGTGGAACCAGACCTTTTAGCAGATTTGCTTTTAAGAGGCGAAAAGACTGCAACAGCATCAGCCTACGATCTCTATGCACTAGAAGCCGAGTCTCTTCCTCAAGAAGGAACTTTTGATGTCATTTTAGATAGTCAAAATCAGGCTGTCTGTATTGTCGAAATTACAAAGGTTTCTGTCCAGCCCTTCAATCAAGTTTCTGCTCAACATGCCTTTAAGGAAGGGGAAGGTGACAAATCCCTAGCCTATTGGCGTCAGGTTCATGAGGATTGTTTCGCCGAGTGGCTGAGAGAAGTAGGACTGACTTTTACACCTGAAAGCAAGGTTGTTTTAGAAGAATTTCGCAAGGTCTACCCATTGTAGGCTATTAGAAGGAAGAAAGTTTTGGAAATCGCCGTCCAATCCTTTTTTCTCCAGCAAAACATGATATAATAAGTTTGTTTGAAGAAGAGCAGCAGCTCTTAAACTTAGAATAGGAGAAAACTATGCAAGCAGTTGAACATTTTATTAAGCAATTTGTTCCTGAACATTATGATTTATTTTTAGACTTGAGTCGTGAGACCAAGACTTTTTCTGGGAAGGTGACCATCACTGGTCGAGCACAGAGTGACCGTATTTCCCTTCACCAAAAAGACTTGGAAATCGCTTCTGTAGAAGTTGCAGGTCAGGCTCGTCCATTTACAGTTGACCATGAAAATGAAGCCCTTCATATCGAATTGGCTGAGGCTGGTCAAGTTGAAGTGGTTCTTACCTTTTCTGGTAAAATCACAGACAACATGACAGGGATTTACCCTTCATACTACACAGTTGATGGTGTCAAGAAGGAAGTCTTGTCTACCCAGTTCGAGAGCCATTTTGCGCGTGAAGCCTTCCCATGTGTGGATGAGCCAGAAGCCAAAGCAACCTTTGACCTTTCTCTACGTTTTGACCAAGCAGAAGGTGAATTGGCCTTGTCTAACATGCCAGAGATTGAAGTTGAAAAACGTCAGGAAACAGGTATCTGGAAGTTTGAGACAACACCTCGCATGTCTTCTTACTTGTTAGCCTTTGTTGCTGGTGATTTGCAAGGTGTGACGGCTAAAACTAAAAACGGTACCCTCGTTGGTGTTTACTCAACCAAAGCACATCCGCTTTCTAACCTTGATTTCTCACTGGACATCGCTGTTCGCTCTATCGAGTTTTACGAAGATTATTACGGAGTTAAGTATCCAATCCCTCAATCTCTTCACATCGCTCTTCCTGACTTCTCAGCAGGTGCTATGGAAAACTGGGGTCTTGTAACCTACCGTGAAGTTTACTTAGTTGTTGATGAGAACTCAACTTTTGCTAGCCGTCAACAAGTTGCTCTTGTTGTGGCACATGAGTTGGCTCACCAATGGTTTGGGAACCTCGTTACTATGAAATGGTGGGATGACCTATGGCTCAATGAAAGCTTTGCTAACATGATGGAATACGTCTGTGTGGATGCCATCGAGCCAAGCTGGAATATCTTTGAAGATTTCCAAACAGGTGGTGTTCCGTCTGCCTTGAAACGTGATGCGACTGATGGTGTTCAGTCTGTTCACGTTGAAGTCAAACACCCAGATGAAATCAATACGCTCTTTGATGGTGCTATCGTCTATGCCAAAGGAAGCCGTCTTATGCACATGCTTCGTCGTTGGCTAGGTGATACCGATTTTGCCAAAGGTTTGCATGCCTACTTTGAAAAACACCAATACAGCAATACAATTGGTCGTGACCTTTGGGATGCTCTTGGTCAAGCGTCTGGACGTGATGTCGCAGCCTTTATGGATTCCTGGTTGGAACAACCTGGTTATCCAGTTCTCACTGTCAAAGTTGAAAATGATGTCTTGAAGATCTCACAAAAACAATTCTTCATCGGTGAGCACGAAGACAAGAACCGTCTCTGGGTTGTGCCACTAAACAGCAACTGGAAAGGCTTGCCTGATACACTCGAAACTGAAAGCATCGAAATCCCTGGCTACGCAGCCCTTCTTGCTGAAAATGAAGGAGCTCTTCGTCTCAATACTGAAAATACAGCTCACTACATTACAGACTATCAAGGAGACTTGCTAGATGCTATTCTTGCTGACCTAGTTGAGCTTGATAATACAAGTAAACTGCAAATCGTCCAAGAACGTCGCTTGCTTGCTGAAGCAGGGCACATTTCTTATGCAGACTTGCTTCCAGTACTTGATAAACTCGCTAAAGAAGAATCTTACCTTGTCGTTTCAGCTGTTTCTCAAGTAATATCTGCTCTTGAGCGCTTTATAGATGAAGGAACAGAAGCTGAAAGAGCCTTCAAAGCCTTGGTTGCTAAATTGGCTCGTCACAACTATGACCGTCTTGGTTTTGAAGCTAAAGATGGCGAATCAGATGAGGATGAGTTGGTTCGTCAGTTGGCTGTTTCTATGATGATTCGCTCAAATGATGCAGAAGCTAGTCAAGTCGCTAGCCAAATCTTCGCGGCTCACAAGGAGAATCTTGCAGGACTTCCAGCAGCTATTCGCTCACAAGTTCTGATCAATGAGATGAAACATCATGAGACTAAAGACTTGTTAGCACTTTATCTTGATACTTACACTCACGCAACAGATGCTGTCTTTAAACGCCAGTTGGCAGCTGCTCTTGCATACAGTACAGA
This sequence comes from Streptococcus sp. NM, assembly GCF_003390135.1. GTDB lineage: Bacteria > Bacillota > Bacilli > Lactobacillales > Streptococcaceae > Streptococcus. Next base: position 843,607 of record NZ_QUOS01000001.1, on the reverse strand, counting down.
TGCGGATAATATCCAAAACTTGATTGCTTCTTGGAAGGACAAATTTGTGGTCAAACCACAAGACTTGTCTGCTTGGTACTTCCAGTTCTTAAGCCATCAAGCAACTCAGGAAACAGCATGGTCTTGGGCGCGTGAAAACTGGGCTTGGATTAAGGCAGCCCTTGGAGGAGATATGAGCTTTGATAGCTTTGTTATCCTTCCTGCTCATGTATTTAAGACAGAACAACGCTTGGCGGAATACAAGGAGTTCTTTGAGCCACAACTTTCTGATCTTGCTCTTAGCCGTAATATCGGCATGGGAATCAAGGAAATTGCAGCGCGTGTTGACTTGATTAACCGCGAAAAAGCTGCAGTGGAAGCAGTTGTTCTTCAATACGGAACTAAATAATCAAAATAAAACTCAGCTATCTCATGTAAAATGCAGAGAGTTGAGTTTTTTTTAAGGCAAATTTGGTATAATGGTCTTAATAAGGAGGAGTTTCTCATGATAAAAATCTTATTAGTTGAGGATGACCTAGGCCTGTCAAATTCAGTATTTGACTTTTTAGACGATTTTGCGGATGTCATGCAGGTATTTGATGGAGAAGAAGGTCTCTACGAAGCTGAGAGTGGCGTCTATGACTTGATTTTGCTCGATTTGATGTTGCCAGAAAAAAATGGTTTCCAAGTCTTGAAAGAATTGCGTGAAAAGGGAATTACGACCCCAGTTCTGATTATGACTGCTAAGGAAAGTTTGGATGACAAGGGACATGGATTTGAACTAGGAGCGGATGATTATCTGACCAAACCTTTTTACCTAGAAGAACTCAAAATGCGGATTCAAGCCCTTCTCAAACGTTCAGGTAAGTTTAATGAAAACACCTTGACTTATGGAAATATTGTGGTTAATCTGTCTACAAATACCGTTAAGGTTGAAGATACTCCCGTCGAATTGCTGGGGAAAGAGTTCGATTTACTAGTTTATTTCCTTCAAAATCAAAATGTTATTTTGCCGAAGACTCAGATTTTTGATCGTCTATGGGGATTTGATAGTGATACAACGATTTCTGTTGTCGAAGTCTATGTTTCAAAAGTTCGTAAGAAATTAAAAGGAACCACTTTTGCAGAGAATTTGCAAACCTTGCGTAGTGTTGGGTATATTTTAAAAGATGTTCAGTAAACTAAAAAAAACATGGTATGCGGATGACTTTAGTTACTTTATCCGCAACTTCGGTGTCTTCACCCTGATTTTCTCTACCATGACTCTGATTATTTTGCAGGTCATGCATTCGAGTCTCTATACTTCGGTGGATGATACGCTCCATGGCTTGAGTAACAATCCTCAGGCAGTTATTCAGCTTGCGGTAAATAGGGCGACAGAAGAGATTAAAGATTTAGAGAATGCTGCTACAGATACTAGCAAGACTGAGATAAAACCCAATGTCAGTTCCAATACGGAGGTTATTCTTTTTGATAAGAATTTTACCCAGCTCCTTTCTGGAAATCGATTTTTGGGATTGGATAAGATTAAGCTAGAGAAGAAAGAACTAGGCCATATCTATCAAATTCAGGTTTTTAATAGCTATGGACAGGAAGAAATCTATCGCATGATTTTGATGGAAACCAATATCAGTTCGGTTTCAACCAATATCAAGTATGCGGCTGTCTTGATTAATACCAGTCAGTTGGAGCAAGCCAGTCAAAAGCATGAGCAACTGATTGTGGTCGTGATGGCTAGTTTTTGGATTTTGTCTTTGATTGCCAGTCTCTATCTAGCTCGAGTCAGTGTCCGACCTCTGCTTGAGAGTATGCAGAAGCAGCAGTCTTTTGTGGAAAATGCCAGTCATGAGTTACGAACTCCACTTGCAGTTCTGCAAAATCGTTTAGAGACCCTTTTTCGTAAGCCAGAAGCTACCATTATGGATGTGAGCGAAAGCATTGCATCGAGTTTGGAAGAAGTCCGAAATATGCGTTTTTTGACGACAAACTTGCTGAACTTAGCTCGACGAGATGATGGAATTAAGCCAGAACTTGCAGAAGTTCCAACTAGCTTTTTTAACACGACTTTCACAAACTATGAGATGATTGCTTCTGAAAATGACCGTGTCTTCCGTTTTGAAAATCGCATTCATAGAACGATTGTCACAGATCAGCTTCTTTTGAAACAATTGATGACCATCCTGTTTGATAATGCTATCAAATATACTGAGGAGGATGGTGAAATTGATTTTATGATTTCAGCGACTGATCGTAATCTATATTTGCTAGTTTCCGACAATGGAGTCGGTATTTCAGCAGAAGATAAGAAGAAAATTTTTGATCGTTTTTATCGAGTGGATAAGGCTAGAACCCGTCAAAAAGGTGGTTTTGGTTTAGGATTATCCCTAGCCAAGCAAATTGTAGATGCCCTAAAAGGAACCATTGCTGTTAAAGATAATAAACCAAAGGGAACAATCTTTGAAGTGAAAATTGCCATCCACACACCATCGAAAAAGAAAAAATAAAAATATCGCTCCAGATGGGGCGATATTTTGGATTTATCTTCTACGTTTTTGTTTGATAATAGACCGTTGAACTTTTAAAACAAGTAAGCTGGATCCGATTGCTGCGGCAAATGCAAGAGCAGTTGATAATTTTAATGCTAAAAAGATAAAACTAAAGATAGCAATACAGATACAAAAAACAGCGATATTAACAAAAAATAGGATTTCCTTGAGATTGGCATCAGATTGCGCTTCAGGTGTATAATCTTGATAGCGAGGAACCTGTTGGCTTAATTCTTCTTGATAGTCTACCTCATAGGACTGTAATTTTCTTACGGGCATTATTCTCTCCTTAACAGTACATACCTATTTTATCATTTTTTCAGCAGAGAATTATTACAGAAAGGTTACAATAAGAATAAAGTCCCTTTTCATTTTTAAAGAATAGCTGATTTTCCAGAAATATGGTATAATTTTTCTTATGGAAAAGATTATCATTACAGCAACTGCTGAAAGTATTGAACAAGTTAAACAACTGTTCGAAGTTGGCGTAGACCGTATCTATGTTGGTGAGAAAGATTTTGGCCTTCGTCTGCCAACAACCTTTAGTTATGACCAATTGCGTGAAATCGCTAAGTTGGTTCATGAAGCTGGTAAGGAATTGATCGTTGCGGTCAATGCCCTCATGCACCAAGATATGATGGATCGTATCAAGCCATTCCTTGATTTCTTGGAAGAAATCAAGACAGACTACATTACGATTGGTGATGCAGGTGTCTTTTACGTGGTCAACCGTGATGGTTATTCCTTTAAGACCATCTACGATGCTTCGACTATGGTAACTAGCAGTCGCCAGATCAACTTCTGGGGACAAAAGGCTGGCGCATCTGAGGCTGTTTTGGCGCGTGAAATTCCATCTGCTGAACTCTTTAAAATGCCAGAGATTTTGGAAATTCCTGCTGAAGTTTTGGTTTACGGTGCTAGTGTCATCCATCATTCTAAACGTCCACTCTTGCAAAACTACTATAACTTTACACATATCGATGACGAAAAGACTCGCAAGCGTGACCTCTTCTTGGCTGAGCCAAGTGACCCAGAGAGCCACTATTCCATTTTTGAAGACACTCATGGTACCCATATCTTTGCCAATAACGACCTTGATTTGATGACCAAATTGACAGAATTGGTGGAGCATGGTTTTACCCATTGGAAACTAGAAGGGCTCTACACTCCTGGTCAGAACTTTGTTGAAATTACAAAACTCTTTATCCAAGCGCGTAGCTTGATTCAAGAGGGCAACTTTAGCCATGACCAAGCCTTCTTGCTGGATGAAGAAGTTCGTAAACTTCACCCTAAAAACCGTTTCCTTGATACAGGATTCTATGACTACGATCCTGATATGGTTAAATAGGACATTAAAACCCGAAATAAAAATGTTCGGGTTTTTCCAGTGTATCCATGAAATAAAAACGGATACATGTTATAATAAAAGTAGCTCTTTAATGGAGGTGTTTGAGTGGAAAATCTGAAGAAAATGGCAGGTATCAAGGCTGCTGAGTTTGTCAAGGATGGCATGGTTGTCGGACTGGGAACGGGTTCTACTGCCTATTATTTTGTCGAAGAAATCGGTCGTCGTATTAAGGAAGAAGGATTGCAGATTACAGCTGTAACGACTTCTAGTGTGACTAGTAAACAGGCTGAAGGGCTTAATATCCCACTCAAGTCTATTGACCAAGTAGACTTTGTTGATGTGACAGTCGACGGGGCGGATGAAGTGGATAGTCAGTTTAACGGAATTAAAGGCGGTGGTGGTGCCCTTCTGATGGAGAAGGTTGTCGCAACGCCCTCAAAAGAATATATTTGGGTGGTGGATGAAAGCAAGCTGGTTGAGAAACTAGGTGCTTTTAAATTGCCAGTAGAAGTGGTTCAGTATGGTGCAGAACAGGTCTTTCGTCGTTTTGAGCAAGCTGGCTACAAACCAAGCTTCCGTGAAAAAGATGGCCAACGTTTTGTGACCGATATGCAGAACTTTATCATTGACCTTGCCTTGGATGTCATCGAGGATCCAATTGCTTTCGGACAAGAATTGGACCATGTCGTTGGTGTTGTAGAGCACGGATTATTCAACCAAATGGTTGATAAGGTCATCGTTGCTGGACGAGATGGGGTTCAGATTTTAACTTCAAGCAAAGCAAAATAATAAGGAGACACATTATGTCAAAATTTAATCGTATTCACTTGGTGGTATTAGATTCTGTAGGAATCGGTGCTGCACCAGATGCTAATAACTTTGTCAATGCAGGAGTTCCAGATGGAGCTTCTGACACATTAGGACACATTTCAAAAGCAGTTGGTTTGAATGTCCCAAACATGGCTAAAATCGGCCTAGGAAATATTCCTCGTGAAACCCCTCTTAAGACTGTACCAGCTGAAAGCAATCCAACAGGATATGCAACAAAATTGGAAGAAGTATCTCTTGGTAAGGATACCATGACTGGACACTGGGAAATCATGGGCCTTAACATTACAGAACCTTTCGATACTTTCTGGAATGGATTCCCAGAAGAAATCTTGACAAAAATTGAAGAATTCTCAGGACGTAAGGTCATTCGTGAAGCTAACAAACCTTACTCAGGAACGGCTGTTATCGATGATTTCGGACCACGTCAAATGGAAACTGGGGAGTTGATTATCTATACTTCAGCTGATCCTGTTTTGCAGATTGCTGCCCACGAAGATATTATTCCTTTGGACGAATTGTACCGTATCTGTGAATACGCTCGTTCAATTACACTTGAGCGTCCTGCCCTTCTAGGTCGTATCATTGCCCGTCCTTATGTAGGTGAACCAGGTAACTTCACTCGTACAGCAAACCGTCGTGACTTGGCTGTATCTCCATTTGCACCAACTGTTTTGGATAAATTGAATGAAGCTGGTATCGATACTTATGCTGTTGGTAAAATCAACGATATCTTTAACGGTGCAGGTATCAACCATGACATGGGCCACAACAAGTCAAACAGCCATGGAATTGATACACTGTTGAAGACCATGGGCCTTGCTGAGTTTGAAAAAGGATTCTCATTCACAAACTTGGTTGACTTTGATGCCCTTTACGGCCACCGCCGCAATGCTCATGGTTACCGTGATTGCTTGCATGAGTTTGATGAACGCTTGCCTGAAATTATCACAGCCATGAGAGAGAACGACCTTCTTTTGATTACTGCGGACCATGGAAATGACCCAACCTATGCAGGAACGGACCATACTCGTGAATATATCCCACTTTTGGCTTACAGTCCTGCCTTTAAAGGAAACGGTTTGATTCCAGTAGGACATTTTGCAGATATCTCAGCGACTATTGCCGATAACTTCGGTGTTGAAACTGCCATGATTGGGGAAAGTTTCTTAGATAAATTGGTATAAGATGACGCGATATGCTATACTTGTTCGGGGCATTAATGTAGGTGGGAAAAATAAGGTTGTCATGGCGCAACTTCGTCAAGAACTGACAGAGTTGGGACTGGAAAAGGTTGAGACCTACATCAACAGTGGCAATATTTTCTTTACTTCGACAGACCCCAAAGAACGATTGGTTGAAAAGTTGGAGACATTCTTTGAAATCCATTATCCATTTATTCAGAGCTTTTCCTTGCTGAGTCAGGAAGACTATGAAGCAGAGCTGGAGAATCTGCCAGATTGGTGGACCAAAGACCTGGCTCGAAAAGATGTGCTCTTCTACACGGAGAGCTTGGATGTGGATCAAGTGATCGAGAAAGTGAATAGTTTGGAACTGGAAGATGAAGTCGTTCATTTTGGAAAACTTGGGATTTTCTGGGGGAAGCTTTTTGAAGAATCCTACTATGCAACAGCCTATCACAAATACTTACTCAAGATGCCTTTTTATCGCAACATCACCATTCGCAATGCTAAAACTTTTGACAAAATCGGTCAAATGCTAAAAAACTAATAAAGGAAACACACAATGACATTTTTAGATAAAATCAATGAAACAGCTGCCTTCCTGAAAGACAAGGGAATCCAAGCACCTGAGTTCGGTCTAATCCTTGGATCAGGACTTGGAGAACTTGCAGAAGAAATCGAAAATCCAGTTGTAGTAGACTATGCTGAGATTCCAAACTGGGGCCGTTCAACAGTAGTCGGTCACGCTGGTAAATTGGTATATGGTGACCTTGCAGGTCGGAAGGTCTTAGCTCTTCAAGGTCGTTTCCATTTCTATGAAGGAAATCCTCTTGAAGTCGTGACTTTCCCAGTACGTGTGATGAAAGTTCTCGGATGCGAAGGTGTCATTGTAACCAATGCAGCTGGCGGTATTGGATTTGGTCCTGGTACCTTGATGGCTATCTCAGACCATATCAACATGACAGGTCAAAACCCATTGATGGGTGAAAATTTGGATGATTTTGGTCCACGTTTCCCAGATATGTCTAAAGCCTACACTCCAGAATATCGTGCTACTGCCCATGAAGTAGCTAAGAAACTTGGTATCAAGCTTGATGAAGGTGTCTATATTGGTGTAACAGGTCCGACATATGAAACCCCAGCAGAAATTCGTGCCTATAAGACATTGGGAGCAGATGCAGTTGGTATGTCTACAGTTCCTGAAGTTATTGTTGCAGCCCACTCTGGCTTGAAAGTTCTCGGTATTTCATGTATTACTAACCATGCTGCAGGTTTCCAAGAAGAACTCAACCACGAAGAAGTTGTAGAAGTGACTGAACGTGTTAAAGGAGACTTTAAAGGCTTGCTTAAAGCGATTCTTGCTGAATTGTAATCATGTTAATAGAATTGAGGAGTATTTTTCGAAAAATCCCTTATAATTTTAGATTATTCATAGCAGTAATTCTGCAAGGAATAGTTTCAGGTTTATCTGGTATATTTCTCCATTATCTTTTAGAGATGGTGGAGGAGCTAGCTTTTGGTCGGTCAGAGCATCATACTGGATTTTTGACAGATGGAGTTTCCTCCTCACAGATAGGACTAAGTTTAATAATCGTGGGTCTTGGCTCATCCTTGGTCTGGTATTTCTTGCAAAAAAGGTCGAAGATTTATTCCATCAAAGCTCAGATGAAGGATGAGACTTCACAATACAAGCTTCATTTTTTAAGACAGCTATTTCATTCAATTTGGCAGATCATTGCAGTTGGAGGGGGAGCCCCTATTGGCAAAGAAGCTGCTCCACGAGAGATTGGAACTCTATTTGCAGGACCAATTGGAAAAATATGTTCTCTCTCTAAGAAGGATCAAATCTTTCTCCTTGCTTGTGGTGCTGGTGCTGGTTTAGCAGCTGTCTATCAGGTTCCATTAACAAGTGTCTTCTTTGTTTTTGAAACCCTAGGAATTGCTCTATCTATTAAACGATTTGTCTTAGTCGGTTTGACTACCTATGTCTCAACCTATATAGCAGGCTTGGTTATTTCAGATCAGGCTCTCTACCAGATTCCAGCCATCTCATGGTCATTAAAGGAAATATGGATTATTCCCTTATTACTTCTTTTCTTAACCCCACTATCTTGGCTTTTTGGTCGCTTAAGTAAGGCAGCGTCTTCAAACAGAATAAAAGATAAACGAATACTTCTCACATTGCCCTCAGCTTTTCTTTTTCTTGCTGGTCTTGCAAGTTACTTTCCACATCTACTTGGAAATGGACGTATGATGGCTCAAGAAGTATTGAATGGTAGCAATGGCACAACAGTATTCCTCTTGTTTATCCTAAAAGCAGTGCTCGTTCTTATTACTCTGTGGGCAGGGGCCTATGGTGGTACCCTTACGCCATCTTTTGCCTTGGGGATGGCTGGAGCTGCTCTCTTGGGCATGATTCTAGGTTTGGACAGTCAACCAACCGTTTTACTTTTGGGATCTGTTTGCTTTTTATCTGTGACCTTGAGGGCGCCCATTTCTGCAACCGGATTAGTTATAGGTTTCAATGGGCTAGGTATAGATTCTCTTCCGTATCTCTTAGTAACAGCTGTTTTAGCCTATGAATTTGCAAAAATGTTAGACCACTTTCCTTGTGCTAGCATACTGTGTCAGAAGTCAAAGAATAAAGTAATAAGATAGAGAACGACCGTTTCTTCTAATCAAAGATTTATCTTAAAAGATTAAAAACTATTGTCAATTTATCAATAACTGTTTGAAATAAAAAAGAAGTAGGCTTATCGGAGTCATGATTGAATCCGATTTTTCCTAGCTATGAAATATAAAAATAAAAAAAAAGAAAGGTAGAGCGTGTGTTCTGATTTGAACACGAGCGGAAAACTTTTCTAAAAAGCTCAGAAGAGAAGGGAGTTCGGATTTGAATAAAAGCCGTTCTAAGCTTCTCAATATCATCAAAATTAAGAAAGAAAGGATGGGTAAACCGTATTTGCTGAACTGAATACGGGCGGAGAACTGTGTATAAAAGATAAACTGTTTAGCATCTGCGATGCGTCATCAGTTTCCTATTTTTATTTTATTCTCTGTCGCTATCCTGAATATAAAAAAAGAAAGGTAGAGTGAGGTGTTCTAATTTGAACACGAGCGGAAAACTCGGAAAATAGATAATCTGACTGAGAAATCAGGATTTCTCGTCAGATTCCTAATTTTCAGTCGTTTTCTTGTCGCTCTTTGTATCATAAATTATGTCTATCCATATTGCTGCTCAGCAGGGTGAAATTGCTGATAAAATTCTTCTTCCTGGGGATCCTCTTCGTGCGAAGTTTATTGCGGAAAATTTCCTTGAAGATGCTGTTTGTTTTAACGAAGTGCGTAATATGTTTGGTTACACTGGTACTTACAAGGGCCACCGTGTATCAGTCATGGGAACTGGGATGGGGATGCCATCGATTTCGATTTATGCGCGTGAGTTGATTGTGGACTACGGTGTGAAGAAATTGATTCGTGTGGGAACTGCAGGTTCTTTGAATGAAGATGTTCACGTTCGTGAATTGGTTCTGGCGCAAGCAGCTGCAACCAACTCTAACATCATCCGCAATGACTGGCCACAGTACGATTTCCCACAAATCGCTAGCTTTGATTTGCTGGACAAGGCCTACCATATCGCCAAAGAACTTGGTATGACCACCCACGTTGGGAACGTTTTGTCATCTGATGTCTTTTATTCAAACTACTTTGAAAAAAACATCGAGCTTGGTAAATGGGGAGTCAAGGCTGTGGAAATGGAAGCAGCAGCTCTCTACTATTTGGCAGCCCAACATCATGTTGACGCCCTTGCTATCATGACTATCTCTGATAGTTTGGTCAATCCAGATGAAGACACGACTGCAGAGGAACGCCAAAATACCTTTACTGATATGATGAAGGTTGGTTTGGAAACCTTGATTGCAGAATAAAATGTAAAAGAAAATCCTGATTTCAAGTAAAATCAGGATTTTTTCATGGATGCAATTTTTTCGGGGTCTGGTGTGACACGGAGGGTCTTTTGTCCTGTGTAAGTGACAAAGCCTGGTTTTCCGCCAGTTGGTTTGTTGAGTTTCTTGACTTCAATCATATCTACCTGCACCAGATTTGACAGGCGACCTTGAGAGAAGTAGACTGCAAGTTCTGCTGCGTCAGTCTTGACTTCATCAGATGGGTCTAGGTTGCCTGAGATGACAACGTGGCTTCCAGGAATGTCCTTGGCATGGAACCAAAGTTCCTCCTTGCGGGCCATTTTAAAGGTTAGCTCCTCGTTTTGTAGGTTGTTTCGGCCGACATAGATGATGGTTTTGCCATCGCTTGCTAGATATTGTTCTGGTTTTTTGCGTTTCTGTATTTTCTCCCGTTGTCTTCTGCGGATAAAGCCAGTTTGAATCAATTCTTCACGGATTTCAGCGATTTCTTCCAGTCCAGCTTGGTTGAGGACGGTCTCCACACTTTCCAGATAGAGAATAGTTGCCTTGGTTTCCTCAATCAGATCAGTCAAGTATTTGACAGCTTCTTTGAGTTTTTGGTAACGTTTAAAGTAGCGTTGGGCATTCTGGTTGGGAGTTAAGGCCTTATCAAGCGCAATGGTGATAGGTTGGTTAGTATAGTAGTTGTCTAGGATAACCTGGTCTTGGTCGTTGGGCACTTGATGAAGGAAGGTTGTTAGCAATTCTCCTTTTTGGCGAAATTCCTCCGCATTGTCTGTTGCCAATAACTCTTTTTCTTGTTTTTTCAGCTTATGGCGATTTTTCTGAAGTTCATTTTCAACACGACGAATGAGTTCGCTAGCTTGCTGTTTGACGCGGTCGCGTTCAACCTTGTCCTTATAGTAGGTGTCTAACAAATCAGAAAGACTGGTAAAAGGTTCTCCCACCTGATTTGCAAAAGGAACTGGGCTGAAGGAAGTCTCAGTCAAGCATGGCTGGGTTTCTTGATTGAAAAAGTTACGGAAAGTGGAAAGTTTTTCACTAACCAGTATGCTTTCCAATTCATTTGCCGTATCGCGTCCCAGACCTTGAAAGAGGCTTTGAAGGTTTTTAGCTGTCGTTTCCTGTGTTTGCAGGATTTCAAAGAGTTTTTCATCCTTGATAGTAAAAGGATTGAGTGATTCCGTACTCGGAGGAGCGATATAGGTCGATCCAGGCAGCAAGGTGCGGTAGCTATTTTGTGAAAAGCCGACGTGTTTAATGACTTCGAGAATTTTATGACTGCTCTTATCAACCAGTAGAATATTACTGTGTTTCCCCATAATTTCGATAATCAAGGTAGCCTGAATATGGTCCCCAATCTCGTTTTTATTGGAAACTGTCATTTCCACAATACGGTCATTTTCCACTTGCTCGATCGACTCAATCAGGGCACCCTGCAAATATTTTCTCAAAACCATGATAAAGGTAGAAGGTTGGGCTGGATTTTCAAAAGTCGTTTGGGTCAGCTGAATGCGTCCAAAAACTGGATGGGCAGAAAGGAGCAGGCGATGACTTTGGCGATTGCTACGGATTTGCAAGACCAACTCTTGTTCAAAAGGTTGATTGATTTTCTGGATGCGACCGTTCACTAACTCTCTTCGCAATTCCTCAACCATGTGGTGTAAAAAAAATCCGTCAAATGACATCGTTCTCTCCTTGTGATTGTATTCCATAGTATTATATCAAAAAGGTAGAATAAAATCATGGAAATGTGGTATAATAAAGCCAAGTAAAGAGAAACGAGAAGTACATGTATATTGAAATGGTAGATGAAACTGATCAAGTTTCAAAAGAAATGTTGCAACAAACCCAAGAAATTTTGGAATTTGCAGCCCAAAAATTAGGAAAAGAAGACAAGGAAATGGCAGTCACCTTTGTGACCAACGAGCGTAGTCATGAACTCAATCTAGAGTACCGTGACACCGACCGTCCGACAGATGTCATCAGCCTCGAGTATAAACCAGAGTTAGAAATTGCCTTTGACGAAGAAGATTTACTTGAAAATCCAGAATTGGCAGAGATGATGTCTGAGTTTGATGCCTATATTGGGGAACTTTTCATCTCTATCGATAAGGCACATGAGCAGGCCGAGGAATATGGCCACAGCTTTGAGCGTGAGATGGGCTTCTTGGCAGTACACGGCTTTTTACATATCAACGGCTATGATCACTACACTCCGGAAGAAGAAGCGGAGATGTTCGGTTTACAAGAAGAAATTTTGACAGCCTATGGACTCACAAGACAATAAACGAAAATGGAAAAATCGTGACCTGATATCTAGTTTAGAATTTGCCATCACAGGAATTTTTACTGCTATCAAGGAAGAACGCAATATGCGAAAACATGCAGTGACGGCTCTTGTAGTCATCCTTGCAGGTTTTGTTTTTCAGGTGTCACGAATCGAATGGCTCTTTCTCCTATTGAGCATTTTCTTAGTAGTAGCCTTTGAAATTATCAATTCTGCTATTGAAAATGTGGTGGATTTGGCCAGTCACTATCACTTTTCCATGCTGGCTAAAAATGCCAAGGATATGGCGGCTGGCGCGGTATTAGTGGTCTCTCTTTTTGCAGCCTTAACAGGCGCATTGATTTTTCTCCCACGAATCTGGGATTTATTATTTTAAACAGTAAGAGGAAATTATGACTTTTAAATCAGGCTTTGTAGCCATTTTAGGACGTCCCAATGTTGGGAAGTCAACCTTTTTAAACCACGTCATGGGGCAAAAGATTGCCATCATGAGTGACAAGGCGCAGACAACGCGCAACAAAATCATGGGAATTTACACGACTGATAAGGAGCAAATTGTCTTTATCGACACACCAGGGATTCACAAACCTAAAACAGCTCTCGGAGATTTCATGGTCGAATCTGCCTATAGTACCCTTCGCGAAGTGGATACCGTTCTTTTTATGGTGCCTGCTGATGAAGCGCGTGGTAAGGGGGACGATATGATTATCGAGCGTCTCAAGGCTGCTAATGTACCAGTGATTTTGGTGGTGAACAAGATCGATAAGGTTCACCCAGATCAGCTTTTGTCTCAGATTGATGATTTCCGTAATCAGATGGACTTCAAGGAAATTGTTCCTATCTCAGCCCTTCAGGGAAATAATATCTCACGTTTAGTGGATATTTTGAGTGAAAATCTGGACGAAGGTTTCCAATATTTCCCGTCTGATCAAATCACAGACCATCCAGAACGATTCTTGGTTTCAGAAATGGTTCGCGAGAAAGTCTTGCACCTAACTAGTGAAGAGATTCCGCATTCTGTTGCAGTAGTAGTTGATTCTATGAAACGAGACGAAGAGACAGACAAGGTTCATATCCGTGCAACCATCATGGTCGAGCGCGATAGCCAAAAAGGGATTATCATCGGTAAAGGTGGCGCTATGCTTAAGAAAATCGGTAGTATGGCCCGTCGTGATATCGAACTCATGCTAGGAGACAAGGTTTTCCTAGAAACATGGGTCAAGGTCAAGAAAAACTGGCGCGATAAAAAGCTAGATTTGGCTGACTTTGGCTATAATGAAAAAGAATACTAAGTAGAGGTGGGCTCATGCCTGCTTCTTGTTTTTACAGAAGGAGGACTTATGCCTGAATTACCTGAGGTTGAAACCGTTCGACGTGGTTTGGAAAAATTGATTTTGGGAAAGAAGATTTCGAGTGTAGAAATTCGCTATCCCAAGATGATTAAGACAGATTTGGACGAGTTTCAAAAGGAAGTGCCTGGTCAAGTTGTTGAGTCAATGGGGCGTCGTGGCAAATATTTGCTTTTCTACCTGACAGACAAGGTCTTGATTTCCCATCTGCGGATGGAAGGGAAGTATTTTTACTATCCAGACCAAGTTCCTGAACGCAAGCATGCCCATGTTTTCTTTCAGTTTGAAGATGGTGGCACGCTTGTTTATGAGGATGTTCGCAAGTTTGGAACCATGGAACTCTTGGCTCCTGACCTTTTGGAAGCCTACTTTATTTCTAAAAAACTAGGGCCTGAACCAAGCGAACAAGACTTTGATTTGCAGGTCTTTAAAAATGCCCTCGCTAAGTCCAAAAAGCCTATCAAATCTCACTTATTAGATCAAACCTTGGTAGCTGGCCTTGGTAATATCTATGTAGATGAGGTTCTCTGGCGAGCTCAGGTTCATCCAGCTAGACCTTCCCAGAATTTGACAGCAGACGAAGCGACAGCTATTCATGACCAGACCATTGCTGTATTGGGACAGGCTGTTGAAAAAGGTGGATCCACCATTCGGACCTATACCAATGCCTTTGGGGAAGATGGAACCATGCAGGATTTTCATCAGGTCTATGACAAGGCTGGTCAAGAATGTTCACGTTGTGGCACTGTGATTGAAAAAATCCAACTAGGCGGACGTGGAACTCACTTTTGCCCTCAGTGCCAAAGGAGGGGCTGATGGGAAAAATCATTGGAATCACTGGGGGAATTGCTTCGGGTAAATCAACTGTGACAAATTTTCTAAGAAAGAAAGGCTTTCAAGTAGTGGATGCCGACTCTCTTGTTCACCAACTACAGAAACCTGGTGGTCGTCTGTTTGAAGCTCTAGTACAGCACTTTGGGAAAGAAATCATCCTTGAAAATGGAGAACTCAATCGCCCTCTCCTAGCTAGTCTTATCTTTTCAAATCCTGAAGAACGAGAATGGTCTAAGCAAATCCAAGGAGAGATTATCCGTGAAGAACTTGCTACTTTGAGAGACCAGTTGGTTCAGACAGAAGATATCTTTTTCATGGACATTCCCTTGCTTTTTGAGCAGGACTACAGCGCTTGGTTTGATGAGACGTGGTTGGTCTATGTGGATCGAGATGTCCAAGTAGAACGTTTAATGAAAAGAGACCGCTTGTCCAAAGATGAAGCTGAGTCTCGTCTGACAGCCCAGTGGCCTTTAGAACAAAAGAAAGGTTTGGCTAGTCATGTTTTAAACAATAATGGAAATCAGGACCAGCTTCTTACTCAGGTCTTCTCCCTGCTTGAGGGAGGTAGAGAAGATGACAGAGATTAACTGGAAGGATAATCTGCGCATTGCCTGGTTTGGTAATTTTCTGACTGGAGCCAGTATTTCTTTGGTTGTGCCTTTTATGCCTATCTTTGTGGAAAATTTAGGTGTATGGAGTGATCAAGCTGCTTTTTATGCAGGTTTAGCTATTTCTGTCTCTGCTATTTCCGCGGCGCTCTTTTCTCCTATCTGGGGAATCCTTGCTGATAAGTACGGTCGAAAACCCATGATGATTCGTGCTGGTCTGGCCATGACCATTACGATGGGAGGCTTGGCTTTTGTCCCAAATATTTATTGGTTAATCTTTCTTCGTTTGCTAAATGGTGTATTTGCAGGTTTTGTTCCTAACGCCACAGCCTTGATAGCCAGTCAGGTTCCCAAGGAGAAATCAGGTGCTGCTCTTGGGACTTTGTCTACAGGAGTAGTAGCAGGTACGTTAACTGGTCCTTTTATCGGTGGCTTTATCGCAGAATTATTTGGCATTCGTACTGTTTTTTTACTGGTTGGTAGTTTTCTCTTTTTAGCTACTATTTTGACTATTTTCTTTATCAAGGAAGATTTTCAACCAGTTGCAAAAGAAAAAGCCATCCCAACAAAGGAATTATTTACATCAGTTAAATATCCCTATCTCTTGGTTAACCTCTTTCTGACCAGTTTTGTCATCCAATTTTCAGCCCAATCGATTGGCCCTATCTTAGCTCTGTATGTGCGCGACTTAGGGCAGACAGAGAATCTTCTTTTTGTCTCTGGTTTGATTGTATCCAGTATGGGCTTTTCCAGTATGATGAGTGCAGGAGTCATGGGAAAGCTAGGTGACAAGGTGGGCAACCATCGCCTCTTGGTTGTAGCCCAGTTTTATTCAGTCATCATCTATCTCCTCTGTGCTAATGCTTCTAGCCCCCTTCGATTAGGACTTTATCGTTTCCTCTTTGGATTGGGAACCGGTGCCTTGATTCCCGGAGTTAACGCCCTTCTCAGCAAGATGACGCCCAAAGCTGGTATTTCGAGGGTCTTTGCCTTCAATCAGGTATTCTTTTATCTGGGAGGTGTTGTTGGTCCCATGGCAGGTTCTGCAGTAGCAGGAAAATTTGGCTACCATGCAGTCTTCTGTGCGACAAGCCTTTGTGTTGCCTTTAGTTGTCTCTTTAACCTGCTTCAATTTCGAACATTATTAAAAGTAAAGGAAATCTAGTGCGAGTAAAAATTAATCTCAAATGCTCCTCTTGTGGCAGTATCAATTACCTAACCAGTAAAAATTCAAAAACCCATCCAGACAAGATCGAGGTTTTAAAGTATTGTCCCAAGGAAAGAAAAGTAACCCTACATCTTGAATCTAAGTAGATTTTATGGTAAAATAATAGGGATTTTAAGGAGTTTGATATGTATAACCTATTATTAACCATTTTATTAGTATTATCTGTTGTGATTGTGATTGCGATTTTCATGCAACCAACCAAAAACCAATCCAGCAATGTATTTGATGCCAGCTCAGGTGATTTGTTTGAACGCAGTAAAGCACGCGGTTTTGAAGCTGTAATGCAGCGTTTGACAGGGATTTTAGTCTTTTTCTGGCTAGCCATTGCCTTAGCATTGACGGTATTATCAAGTAGATAAGAAAATAATGGGCAGGACTAGGTCTTTGCCTCTTTTTATTTTTAAAGGATGTTTAAGAAGGTTTTACAGTAAAAGAAAATTAAAAATCTAGAAAGAAAATATGAAAGATAGAATAAAAGAATATTTACAAGACAAGGGAAAGGTGACTGTCAATGACTTGGCTCAGGCTTTAGGAAAAGACGGATCCAAGGATTTTCGTGAGTTGATTAAAACCTTGTCCCTAATGGAAAGGAAGCACCAGATTCGCTTTGAAGAAGATGGAACTTTGACTTTGGAAGTCAAGAAAAAACACGAGATTACTCTCAAGGGGATTTTTCATGCCCATAAAAATGGCTTTGGCTTTGTTAGTCTGGAAGGCGAGGAGGACGACCTTTTTGTAGGAAAAAACGATGTCAACTATGCTATTGATGGTGATACCGTTGAGGTCGTCATCAAGAAAGTCGCTGACCGCAATAAAGGAACAGCAGCAGAAGCCAAAATTATTGATATCTTAGAACACAGTCTGACAACAGTTGTCGGCCAAATCGTTCTAGATCAGGAAAAACCCAAGTATGCCGGCTACATTCGTTCG
The DNA here is from genome assembly GCF_003390135.1 of Streptococcus sp. NM. Lineage (GTDB taxonomy): Bacteria > Bacillota > Bacilli > Lactobacillales > Streptococcaceae > Streptococcus. The sequence continues at coordinate 826,554 of NZ_QUOS01000001.1, read as the reverse complement.
AAAAATCAGAAAATCAGTCAACCCATCTATGTTAAGAAACCAGCCCTTAAACTCGAGGGAACCGAAGTTCTCAAGGTCTTTATCGATAAATACCCAAGCAAGAAACATGATTTCTTTGTCGCTAGTGTCCTCGATGTGGTGGGGCATTCAACGGATGTCGGAATTGATGTTCTTGAGGTTTTGGAGTCTATGGACATTGTCTCAGAATTTCCAGAAGCTGTTGTCAAGGAAGCAGAAAGTGTGCCGGATGCTCCGTCTCAAAAGGATATGGAAGACCGTCTGGACTTGAGAGATGAGATTACCTTTACCATTGATGGTGCTGACGCCAAGGACTTGGACGATGCGGTGCATATCAAGGCTCTGAAAAATGGCAATCTGGAGCTTGGGGTTCACATCGCAGATGTTTCCTACTATGTAATCGAGGGTTCTGCCCTTGACAAGGAAGCCCTTAACCGTGCAACTTCAGTCTATGTGACAGACCGAGTGGTTCCAATGCTTCCAGAACGACTGTCAAATGGTATCTGCTCCCTCAATCCTCAAGTTGACCGCCTGACCCAGTCTGCCATTATGGAAATTGATAAACATGGTCGTGTAGTCAACTACACCATCACACAAACGGTTATCAAGACTAGCTTCAGGATGACCTACAGTGATGTCAATGATATCCTTGCTGGAGACAAGGAAAAGAGACAAGAATATCAGAAAATTGTTCCAAGCATCGAACTCATGGCCAAGCTTCATGAAACTTTAGAAAATATGCGTGTGAAACGTGGAGCCCTCAATTTTGATACCAATGAAGCCAAGATTTTAGTGGATAAACAGGGTAAGCCTGTTGATATCGTTCTTCGTCAGCGTGGCATTGCCGAGCGCATGATTGAATCCTTTATGCTGATGGCTAATGAAACAGTTGCCGAGCATTTTAGCAAGCTGGATTTGCCTTTTATTTATCGAATTCACGAGGAGCCTAAGGCTGAAAAGGTTCAGAAGTTTATTGATTATGCTTCAAGCTTTGGCTTGCGCATTTATGGGACTGCCAGTGAGATTAGCCAGGAGGCTCTCCAAGACATCATGCGTGCTGTTGAGGGAGAACCTTATGCAGATGTATTATCCATGATGCTTCTTCGCTCTATGCAGCAGGCTCGCTATTCGGAGCACAATCACGGCCACTATGGACTAGCTGCTGACTATTATACTCACTTTACCAGTCCGATTCGTCGTTATCCAGACCTTCTTGTTCACCGTATGATTCGGGATTACGGCCGTTCTAAGGAAATAGCAGAGCATTTTGAGCAAGTGATTCCAGAGATTGCGACCCAGTCCTCAAATCGTGAACGTCGTGCCATTGAAGCTGAGCGTGAAGTCGAAGCCATGAAAAAGGCTGAGTATATGGAAGAATACGTGGGCGAAGAGTACGATGCGGTTGTGTCCAGCATTGTCAAGTTTGGTCTCTTTGTTGAATTGCCAAACACAGTTGAAGGCTTGATTCACATCACTAATCTACCTGAATTTTATCATTTTAATGAACGTGATTTGACCCTGCTTGGGGAGAAATCAGGTACAACCTTCCGTGTAGGTCAGCAAATCCGTATCCGAGTTGAAAGAGCCGACAAGATGACGGGTGAAATTGACTTTTCTTATATCCCAAGTGAGTTTGATGTGATTGAAAAAGGCTTAAAACAGTCTAATCGTAGTGACAGAGGGCGTGGTTCAAGTCGTCGTTCAGATAAGAAGGAAGATAAGAGAAAATCAGGACGCTCAAATGATGAGCGCAAGCATGCACAAAAAGACAAGAAGAAAAAGGGCAAGAAACCTTTTTACAAGGAAGTAGCTAAGAAAGGAGCCAAGCATGGCAAAGGGCGAGGGAAAGGTCGTCGCACAAAATAAAAAGGCGCGCCACGACTATACAATCGTAGATACGCTAGAGGCAGGGATGGTCCTGACTGGAACTGAAATCAAGAGTGTGCGAGCAGCTCGAATCAATCTCAAGGATGGCTTTGCCCAAGTAAAAAATGGGGAGGTCTGGTTGAGCAATGTTCATATCGCTCCTTACGAAGAGGGCAATATCTGGAACCAGGAACCAGAACGTCGTCGCAAACTCCTGCTCCATAAAAAGCAAATCCAGAAGTTGGAACAGGAGACCAAAGGGACAGGAATGACGCTGGTTCCCCTTAAAGTCTATATCAAAGATGGTTACGCTAAACTCCTTTTAGGTCTAGCTAAAGGGAAGCATGACTATGATAAGAGAGAGTCTATCAAACGTCGTGAGCAAAACCGCGACATCGCGCGTGTTATGAAAGCTGTTAATCAGCGATAAAAAGAGGAAATGAAGATGGAAAAACTAGTTGCATATAAACGTATGCCTTTGTGGACGAAAGAAACCATGCCAGAGGCTGTTCAGCAAAAGCACAATACAAAAGTTGGGACTTGGGGGAAAATTACTGTCTTGAAGGGAGCTCTCAAGTTTATTGAGTTGACCGAAGAAGGGGAAGTTCTAGCTGAGCACATCTTTGAAGCAGGGGCTGACAATCCCATGGCACAACCTCAGGCTTGGCACCGAGTGGAGGCTGTAACAGACGATGTGGAATGGTACTTGGAATTTTATTGTAAACCTGAGGATTATTTCCCTAAAAAATACAATACCAATCCGGTTCATTCAGAGGTCCTAGAGGCCATGCAGACAGTAAAACCAGGGAAAGCCTTGGATTTGGGCTGTGGTCAAGGCCGTAACTCTCTCTTTCTTGCACAGAATGGTTTTGATGTGACGGCTGTGGATCAAAATGAATTGGCCCTTGAAATCTTGCAAAGCATTGTGGAGCAGGAAGACCTGGATATGCCTGTTGGTCTCTACGATATCAATTCAGCCAGCATTGGGCAAGAATATGATTTTATCGTATCAACTGTTGTTCTCATGTTTCTACAAGCGGACCGCATTCCTGCAATTATCAAAAATATGCAGGAGCATACCACGGTCGGTGGTTATAATCTTATCGTTTGTGCCATGGACACGGAGGATTACCCTTGCTCGGTGAACTTCCCATTCACTTTTAAAGAAGGGGAATTGGCAGACTATTACAAGGACTGGGAATTGGTCAAGTACAATGAAAATCCAGGTCATTTGCACCGTCGAGATGAGAATGGAAATCGTATTCAACTACGCTTTGCGACCATGCTAGCTAAAAAAATTAAATAAACATTGAAGGTTAGGAAATTTCCTGATCTTTTTCTTTTTTACGAATAGATAAGATAGAAGAATTGACAAAAATACGCATTATAAGTATAATTTTAGATAGAAAGGTGACGATAAATGCCAATCACAGGTAAGGAAATGGTAAAATTATACTCAATGAAAATCAAAGAGCAAACTAGGAAGCTGGCCGCAGGCTGTACTTGAGTACGGCAAGGAGAAGCTGACGTGGTTTGAATTTGATTTTCGAAGAGTATTAGCTCTTGCAAATGGATGGATTGAAGTACGTAAGAGAGGAAGTCATCATCATTTTAAGAAAGAAGGGGTTCCCTATCTTGTCACTATTCCAGTTCACGGTAATGAGGATCTAGGAAAAGGTTTAGAGAGAAAAATATTAAAAGATTTGGGATTATAGTTGATTTGGAAATTGTGGAGGTGTATTATGCTAAAATCTTATCCTGCTATTTTTCATAGAGAAGGCACTGGATACTGGGTTGAATTTCCGGAATTTGGAGGCGGGACTGAAGGAGCAACGATTGAACTTGCAATGAAAAATGCTCGGGAAATGCTTGAGAGTGTTTTAGCTTCTTATATTGATGAAGGACTGGCTTTGCCTACTCCTAGTGACATTGCTGAGTTGAAAGCTCCTGATGGATTTGTGACTTTGATTCAGGTCAATCCCTTGCCTTTCGTAAAGAATAATAAAGCGATTCGAAAAAATGTTACGGTTCCAGAGTGGCTAGTCAGACTTGCAGATCGTGAGAAAGTGAACTATTCTGAAGTGTTGACACAAGCTCTTGAAAGCCGCTTGCAACTCTAAAATTATAGAGTGATGTAGATTAGGAAATTTCCTGATCTTTTTTCTTTTTTTACGAATAATATAGAAAAGGAGGGAATCATGTTTGTTGCGAGAGATGCTAGGGGAGAATTGGTAAATGTGTTAGAGGATAAACTTGAGAAGCAAGCATACACCTGCCCAGTTTGTGGAGGTCAGCTCCGTTTGCGTCAAGGACCAAGTGTCCGGACCCATTTTGCCCACAAAACCTTAAAAGACTGTGATTTTTCCTCTGAAAATGAAAGTCCAGAACACCTGGCAAATAAAGAATCACTTTATCACTGGTTGAAAAAAGATACAGAAGTGCAATTAGAATACCCTCTTCCAGAGCTTAAACAGATTGCGGATGTATTTGTAAATGGCAATCTAGCTTTAGAGGTTCAATGTAGTCCCTTGCCTCAAAAAGTTCTTAAAGAGCGTAGCGAGGGCTATCGTAGTCAGGGTTACCAAGTACTGTGGTTGCTGGGAAAAAAACTGTGGCTCAAGGAGCGTTTGACTCGTCTACAACAAGGTTTTCTCTATTTCAGTCAAAACATGGGCTTTTATGTTTGGGAATTAGACAGTGAAAAACAAGTTTTAAGACTCAAATACCTGATTCACCAAGATCTCCGAGGTAAACTCCATTATCAGATTAAGGAATTTCCCTATGGTCACGGTAGTTTACTGGAGATATTACGTTTTCCCTATAAGAAACAAAAAATATCTCATTTTACAGTTTCTCAGGACAAGGACATCTGTCGTTATATCCGGCAACAACTGTACTATCAAAATCCCATTTGGATGAAAGAACAAGCAGAAGCCTATAAAAAGGGAGAAAATCTCCTGACTTATGGGCTAAAAGAATGGTATCCACAAATTCGACCACTAGTAGGTAATTTTTGCCAAATTGAGCAAGATTTGATTCGCTATTATCTGTATTTTCAAACCTATTATCAAGAAAATCCTCAAAATGATTGGCAAAAGCTTTATCCACCAGCCTTTTATCAGCAATATTTCTTGAAAAATATGGTAGAATAGAAAAGATGGAGGAATCTAATGGTATTACAAAGAAATGAAATAAATGAAAAAGATACATGGGATCTATCAACGATTTACCCAACTGACCAGGCTTGGGAAGAAGCTTTAAAAGATTTAACAGAACAATTGGAGAAAGTAGCCCAGTATGAAGGACATCTCCTGGATAGTGCGGATAGCCTACTAGAAATTACTGAATTTTCTCTTGAAATGGAACGCCAAATGGAGAAACTTTACGTTTATGCTCATATGAAGAATGACCAAGACACACGTGAAGCCAAGTACCAAGAGTACTATGCCAAGGCCATGACTCTCTATAGCCAGCTAGACCAAGCCTTTTCATTCTATGAGCCTGAATTTATGGAAATTAGTGAAAAGCAGTATGTTGACTTTTTAGAAGCTCAGCCAAAATTGCAGGTTTATCAACACTATTCTGACAAGCTTTTGCAAGGCAAGGAACACGTTCTTTCACAACGTGAAGAAGAATTATTGGCTGGAGCTGGAGAAATCTTTGGTTCGGCAAGTGAAACCTTCGCTATCTTGGACAATGCGGATATTGTGTTCCCTTATGTCCTTGACGATGATGGTAAAGAAGTTCAGCTCTCTCATGGGACTTACACACGTTTGATGGAGTCTAAAAATCGTGAGGTGCGTCGTGGTGCCTATCAAGCACTTTATGCGACTTATGAACAATTCCAACATACCTATGCCAAAACCTTGCAAACCAATGTTAAGGTGCAAAACTACCGTGCCAAAGTTCGCAACTATAAGAGTGCTCGTCATGCAGCCCTCGCTGCGAATTTTGTTCCAGAGAGTGTTTATGACAATTTGGTAGCAGCAGTTCGCAAGCATTTGCCACTCTTGCATCGTTACCTTGAACTTCGTTCAAAAATCTTGGGAATTTCAGACCTCAAGATGTACGATGTCTACACACCACTTTCATCTGTTGAATATAGTTTTACCTACCAAGAAGCCTTGAAAAAAGCAGAAGATGCCTTGGCAGTCTTGGGTGAGGATTACTTGAGCCGTGTTAAACGTGCCTTCAGCGAGCGTTGGATTGATGTTTACGAAAACCAAGGCAAGCGTTCAGGAGCCTACTCTGGTGGTTCTTACGATACCAATGCCTTCATGCTTCTCAACTGGCAGGACAATCTGGACAATCTCTTTACTCTTGTTCATGAAACAGGTCACAGTATGCACTCAAGCTATACTCGTGAAACGCAGCCTTATGTTTACGGGGATTACTCTATTTTCTTGGCTGAGATTGCCTCAACCACTAATGAAAATATCTTGACGGAGAAATTATTGGAAGAAGTGGAAGATGACACAACTCGCTTTGCTATTCTCAATAACTTCCTAGATGGTTTCCGTGGAACAGTTTTCCGCCAAACTCAATTTGCTGAATTTGAACACGCGATTCACCAAGCGGATCAAAATGGTGAAGTCTTGACAAGCGATTTCCTAAATAAACTCTACGCAGACTTGAACCAAGAGTATTATGGTTTGAGTAAGGAAGACAATCCTGAAATCCAGTACGAGTGGGCTCGCATTCCACACTTCTACTATAACTACTATGTATATCAATATTCAACAGGTTTTGCAGCAGCCTCAGCTTTGGCTGAAAAGATTGTTCATGGTAGTCAAGTAGACCGTGACCGTTATATCGACTACCTCAAGGCAGGTAAGTCTGACTATCCACTTAATGTCATGAGAAAAGCTGGTGTTGATATGGAGAAGGAAGACTATCTCAACGATGCTTTTGCAGTCTTCGAACGTCGCTTAAATGAGTTTGAAGCCCTTGTTGAAAAATTGGGATTGGCATAAGATGGTTGAATCGTATAGTAAAAATGCCAACCATAACATGCGTCGTCCTGTTGTCAAAGAAGAAATTGTGGACTTGATGCGTCAGCGCCAAAAGCAAGTCACAGGATCTTTGAAAGAATTGGAAGACTTTGCTCGCAAGGAAAATATTCCCATTATTCCTCATGAAACGGTTGCTTATTTCCGTTTTCTCATGGAAACCATGCGGCCTAAAAATATTCTGGAAATTGGGACGGCTATCGGTTTTTCAGCCCTCTTGATGGCTGAACATGCGCCAAATGCTAAGATTACAACCATTGACCGCAATCCAGAAATGATTGGATTTGCCAAGGAAAATTTCACCCAGTTTGACAGTCGCAAGCAAATTACGCTCCTAGAAGGAGATGCGGTAGATGTCTTATCTACCTTGACAGAGTCCTATGATTTCGTCTTTATGGATTCAGCCAAGTCTAAATACATCGTCTTTCTGCCAGAAATCCTCAAACATTTGGAAGTCGGTGGTGTGGTTGTCTTGGATGATATTTTTCAAGGTGGTGATGTTGCCAAGGACATTATGGAGGTTCGTCGTGGCCAGCGAACTATTTATCGAGGCCTTCAAAGATTATTTGATGCAACTTTAGACAATCCAGGACTCACTGCAACATTAGTACCTTTAGGGGACGGCATTCTCATGCTTCGTAAAAATGTAGCAGATGTTCAATTGCTTGACAGCGAATAATTTTCAGAAAAATTTAAGAAAATATAGTAAAATAGATAGGGTAACACTTATCTCAAAGGAGTAGACATGAAGAAAAAACTATTGGCAGGTGCCATTACACTATTATCAGTAGCAACTTTAGCAGCTTGTTCGAAAGGTTCAGAAGGGGCAGACCTTATCAGCATGAAAGGGGATGTCATCACAGAACATCAATTTTATGAGCAAGTGAAAATCAATCCTTCAGCCCAACAAGTCTTGTTGAACATGACCATCCAAAAAGTATTTGAGAAGCAATATGGCTCAGAAGTAGATGACAAAGAAATCGATGATATCATTTCTGGAGAAGAAAAACAATATGGTGAGAATTACCAACGTGTCTTATCACAATCAGGTATGACTCTTGAAACACGTAAAGCACAAATTCGTACAAGTAAATTAGTTGAATTTGCAGTTAAAAAGGCTGCAGAAGCTGAATTAACTGATGAAGCGTATAAGAAAGCATTTGAGAGCTATACTCCGGACGTAACTGCTCAAATTATTCGTCTCGATAATGAGGATAAAGCGAAAGAAGTACTCGAAAAAGCTAAGGCAAGTGGCGCAGATTTTGCTCAATTAGCTAAAGATAACTCAACTGATGAGAAAACTAAAGCTAACGGTGGTGAAATCACTTTTGATTCAGCTTCAACAGAAGTACCAGATCCAGTTAAGAAAGCAGCTTTTGCCTTGGATGTTAATGGCATTTCTGATGTCATTACAGCTACTGGTACTCAAGCATACAGCAGTCAGTATTACATTGTAAAACTCATTAAGAAAACAGAAAAGTCATCTAATATCGATGACTACAAAGAAAAATTGAAAACTGTTATCTTGACTCAAAAACAAAATGATGCATCATTTGTTCAAAGTATTGTCGGAAAAGAATTGCAGGCTGCCAACATCAAGGTTAAAGACCAAGCCTTCCAAAATATCTTCACTCAATACATCGGTGGTGGAGATTCAAGCTCAAGCAGTTCTTCAAAAGAATAAAACAGAAAAGAGCCAAGTGCTCTTTTTCTTATGAGAAAATCTTCTATCTTAAGGGTAAGAGTTTTTTTCTTTCGGAAAAAATGGTATAATAGCAATCAAAACTAGAAAATAAACGGAATTTGGGAATAATTTCTTTTGTTCTCATTAGATTGGTGATACTATGAAGATTAGTAAGAGGCACCTGTTAAACTATTCTATTCTAGTTCCTTACTTACTTTTATCTATTTTGGGTTTGATTGTAGTCTATTCTACAACCAGTGCCATTCTTATCGAAGAAGGTAAAAGTGCCCTCCAATTGGTTCGAAGTCAGGGAATGTTTTGGATATTTAGTTTAATATTGATTGCCTTGATATATAAGCTGAAACTGAATTTTTTAAGAAAAGAACGACTCTTATTTATTGTTATGTTTGTTGAGCTGATTCTTTTGGCTCTGGCTCGCTTAATTGGTACGCCGGTCAATGGAGCCTATGGTTGGATTTCAGTAGGACCTTTGACCATTCAGCCAGCGGAGTATTTGAAGATTATCATCGTCTGGTACTTGGCCCAACGTTTTTCAAAACAACAGGATGAAATTGGTATTTACGATTTTCAAGTTTTAACTCAAAATCAATGGATTCCTCGAGCTTTTAATGATTGGCGTTTTGTCCTCTTGGTAATGATAGGAAGTTTGGCTATTTTCCCAGATTTGGGGAATGCTACAATCCTAGCGCTGGTCGCCTTGATTATGTATACAGTTAGTGGGATTGCTCATCGTTGGTTTATAGTCTTTATCGGTGTATTGTTTGGAGTTTCAGCCCTATCCTTATCAGCTATTTCTATGATTGGGGTTGATAAGTTTTCAAAAGTTCCAGTATTTGGTTACGTTGCTAAGCGTTTCAGTGCCTACTTTAATCCCTTTGCTGATTTGGCAGGAGCAGGCCACCAACTTGCAAATTCCTACTTTGCCATGGTAAATGGTGGGTGGTTTGGTCTAGGATTAGGAAATTCAATCGAAAAACGTGGTTATTTACCAGAGGCTCATACAGACTTTGTATTTTCAATTGTCATTGAAGAGTTTGGATTTGTGGGAGCCAGCTTGATTTTAGCCCTTGTCTTTTTCCTGATTTTGCGGATTATCCTAGTCGGTATTCGTGCTAAGAATCCCTTTAATTCCATGATGGCGATTGGGGTTGGGGGGATGATGCTGGTACAGGTATTTGTCAATATCGGTGGAATTTCTGGTATTATTCCTTCGACAGGAGTAACCTTCCCCTTCTTATCACAAGGAGGGAACAGTCTTCTAGTCTTGTCTGTAGCCATCGCCTTTGTCTTAAATATTGATGCAAGTGAAAAACGTGCCCAATTATATGAGGAGTTAGAAGCTCACTCATCAAACTATATGTAGAGTTGATAGTGGAAAGGATGACCTATGTCTCTTCAAAAATTAGAAAACTATAGTAATAAAGCTGTCGTGCAGGAAGAAGTATTGATTTTAACAGAATTGTTAGAAGATATCACTAAAAATATGCTTGCACCAGAGACTTTTGAAAAAATCATGCAGTTGAAAGAATTGTCAACTCAAGAAGATTATCAAGGCTTGAACCAACTGGTTACGAGTCTGTCAAATGATGAAATGGCTTATATTTCACGCTATTTCTCTATCTTGCCTCTCTTGATTAATATTTCAGAAGATGTGGATTTGGCCTATGAAATCAACCACCAAAATAATATTGATCAAGATTATCTTGGGAAATTATCAGCAACAATCAAAATGGTTGCAGAAAAAGACAATGCGGTTGAAATTCTTGAACACTTGAATGTTGTCCCTGTTTTGACTGCCCATCCAACACAAGTACAACGTAAGAGTATGTTGGATTTGACCAATCATATCCATACCCTTTTGCGTAAGTATCGTGATGTGAAATTAGGCTTGATTAATAAGGAAAAATGGCATAATGATCTCCGTCGTTATATTGAGATTATCATGCAGACAGACATGATTCGTGAAAAGAAATTGAAAGTAACCAATGAAATCACGAATGTTATGGAATATTACAATAGTTCATTCCTGAAGGCAGTTCCTCATTTGACAGCTGAATACAAGCGTCTGGCTAAAAAACATGGACTGGAGTTGAAACATCCTAAACCAATTACCATGGGAATGTGGATTGGTGGAGACCGTGATGGGAATCCCTTTGTTACAGCAGATACCTTGAAACAATCTGCTATGACCCAGTGTGAAGTCATCATGAACTACTATGATGAAAAGATTTACCAACTTTATCGTGAATTCTCTCTCTCAACCAGTATTGTCAATGTAAGCAAGCAAGTCAGAGAAATGGCTCGTCAATCCAAGGATAACTCGATCTACCGAGAAAAAGAGCTTTACCGCCGTGCCTTGTTTGATATTCAATCAAAAATCCAAGCAACAAAAACCTATCTGATTGAGGATAAGGAAGTTGGGGCTCGCTATGAATCAGCTAATGATTTTTATAAGGATTTGATTACCATTCGTGATTCCCTCTTGGAAAACAAGGGTGAAGCACTGATTTCTGGTGATTTTGTTGAGTTAATTCAGGCAGTTGAAATTTTTGGTTTCTATTTGGCATCTATTGATATGCGTCAAGATTCTAGTGTTCATGAAGCCTGTGTAGCTGAACTCTTGAAATCAGCAGGCATTCATTCGCATTATAGTGAACTAAGTGAAGAGGAAAAATGCCAGCTTCTTTTGAAAGAATTAGAAGAAGATCCACGTATTCTTTCTGCCACTCACGTTGAAAAATCAGAGTTACTTGAAAAAGAATTAGCAATCTTTAAGGCTGCTCGTAAGTTGAAAGATAAGTTGGGAGATGATGTCATTCGTCAGACTATCATTTCACATGCAACCAGCGTATCAGACATGCTGGAATTGGCTATCTTGCTAAAAGAAGTAGGGCTAGTTGATAAAGAAAGAGCCCGTGTCCAAATTGTTCCTCTCTTTGAAACAATTGAGGACTTGGACCACTCAGAAGAAACCATGAGAGAATATCTTTCACTTCCTCTTGCCAAGAAATGGATTGCTTCACGTAATAACTACCAAGAAATCATGCTTGGTTACTCTGATAGTAATAAAGATGGTGGCTATCTATCATCATGTTGGACCCTCTACAAGGCTCAACAACAATTGACTGCTATTGGAGATGAATTTGGCGTTAAGGTTACCTTCTTCCATGGCCGTGGTGGGACTGTCGGTCGTGGTGGTGGACCAACCTATGAAGCCATCACATCTCAACCGCTCAAGTCAATCAAGGATCGTATCCGTTTGACGGAGCAGGGTGAAGTAATTGGCAATAAATACGGTAATAAAGACGCAGCTTACTATAACCTTGAAATGTTAGTATCTGCAGCCATTAACCGTATGATTACTCAGAAGAAGAGTGATACGAATACATCCAATCGTTATGAAGCTATTATGGACCAAGTGGTGGACCGTAGTTACGATATCTACCGTGATTTGGTCTTTGGTAATGACCATTTCTATGATTATTTCTTCGAGTCAAGTCCAATCAAGGCTATTTCAAGCTTTAATATTGGTTCTCGTCCAGCCGCTCGTAAGACTATTACTGAAATTGGTGGTTTGCGAGCTATCCCTTGGGTATTCTCATGGTCGCAAAGTCGCGTCATGTTCCCTGGCTGGTATGGGGTTGGTTCAAGCTTCAAGGAATTTATCGATAAAAATCCAGAGAATATCGCTATCCTACGAGATATGTACCAAAATTGGCCTTTCTTCCAATCGCTTCTTTCAAATGTCGACATGGTCTTGTCAAAATCAAATATGAATATTGCTTTTGAATATGCCAAACTGTGTGAGGATGAAGAAGTAAAAGCAATCTATGAGACTATTCTAAATGAATGGCAAGTCACCAAGGAAGTTATCTTGGCTATCGAAGGTTATGATGAACTCTTGGCTGAAAATCCATATCTAAAAGCAAGTTTGGATTACCGTATGCCTTACTTTAATATTCTCAACTATATCCAGTTGGAGTTGATTAAACGTCAACGCCGAGGAGAATTATCAAGCGATCAAGAAAAATTAATCCATACAACCATCAACGGAATTGCGACAGGATTGCGTAATTCAGGCTGATACCTATCAAACTTCCTCTTTTCTATAGGGGAAGTTTTTGAATAGTTTAAAAAAATGCTAAAAGAGTCTTGACAAGTAGTTGAAAAATGATATAATTTAACCATTCAGAAAAGTAATCATATAAACTTTTTAGAGAGTCTGTGGTAGCTGAAAACAGATAAGTGATGATGATGAAAATTGGGCTGAATGTTATTTAGAATTTGAAATCATAAAAATTCGGTGAGCACACCTTACAGTGCATCTCGTTATTGCGAGACAGAGCGATAGGGAAATTCCCTATAATTGAGGTGGTACCGCGCATCGACGTCCTCACACAAGTTTTTTGTGTGAGGACTTTTTTGATGGAGGTTAGTATGGAAAGAAAGCGATGGCGTCACTTGTTTATACTCAATGAAAATCAAAAAGCAAACTAGGAAGCTAGCCGCAGGCTGTACTTGAGTACGGCAAGGTGAAGCTGACGTGGTTTGAAGAGATTTTCGAAGAGTATTAGATAAGTGAAGTATTTTAAAGGAATAAAAAGGAGAAATAGAATGAAAAATAAACGTTTAATTGGAATTATCGCTGCCTTAGCAGTCTTAGTAGCAGGAAGCTTGATTTATTCTTCAATGAATAAACCAGAAGCTAAGAATGAAAAGAAAGTTGCCAAAGTTGGTGTCCTTCAATTTGTGAGCCATCCATCTCTTGATTTGATTTATAAAGGGATTCAAGATGGACTGGCAGAAGAAGGCTATAAAGATGATCAGTTGAAAATTGACTTTATGAACTCAGAAGGTGACCAAAGTAAGGTTGCAACAATGAGCAAACAGTTGGTTGCAAATGGGAATGACCTTGTGGTTGGTATTGCAACACCAGCTGCTCAAGGCTTGGCTAGTGCCACAAAAGACCTACCGGTTATCATGGCCGCTATTACAGACCCAATCGGAGCTAACTTGGTCAAAGATTTGAAAAAACCAGGTGGCAACATTACAGGGGTATCTGACCACAACCCAGCTCAACAACAAGTTGAACTCATTAAGGCTCTTACACCAAATGTAAAAACAATCGGAGCCCTTTACTCAAGTAGCGAAGATAATTCAAAAACACAGGTAGAAGAATTTAAGGCTTATGCTGAAAAAGCAGGTTTGACAGTGGAAACATTTGCAGTTCCTTCAACAAATGAAATTGCTTCAACAGTTAACGTTATGACTAGTAAGGTCGATGCTATCTGGGTTCCAATCGACAACACCATTGCATCTGCATTTTCAACAGTTGTATCAAGCAATCAATCAGCTAAAAAGCCAATCTATCCAAGCGCGACTGCCATGGTAGAAGCTGGTGGTTTGGCATCCGTTGTAGTTGACCAACATGACCTTGGTGTGGCAACAGGTAAAATGATTGCGCAAGTTTTGAAAGGTGCAAAACCAGCTGATACTCCAGTCAATGTCTTTTCAACTGGTAAGTCAGTGATTAACAAAAAATTGGCACAAGAATTAGGTATTACGATTCCTGAATCTGTTCTAAAAGAAGCAGGACAAGTGATTGAATAATCTAAAATGGAGGAGTTGGGGACATCTCCTCCAATTTTTTACAATAGAAATCATATAGAAAAGGTTAAGAAACAGATGATATTATCTATTATTTCTCAAGGATTTGTCTGGGCTATTTTAGGTCTGGGGATCTTTATGACATTTAGGATTTTGAACTTTCCAGATATGACAACAGAAGGTTCCTTCCCTCTTGGGGGAGCTGTTGCTGTCACTTTGATAACCAAAGGAGTGAACCCATTTTTAGCGACTCTTGTTGCTGTAGGAGCAGGTTGTTTGGCTGGAATGGCAGCAGGACTTCTTTATACAAAAGGGAAGATCCCAACCTTGCTCTCAGGGATTTTGGTGATGACTTCCTGTCACTCTATCATGCTCTTGATTATGGGACGTGCAAATTTAGGATTGCTTGGAACCAAGCAAATCCAGGATGTTTTGCCTTTTGATTCAGATTTGAACCAACTCTTGACAGGTCTCATCTTTGTCAGTCTTGTTATTGCTCTCATGCTCTTTTTCTTGGATACCAAACTCGGACAAGCCTATATTGCTACAGGTGACAATCCTGATATGGCTAGAAGTTTCGGGATTCATACTGGACGCATGGAGCTCATGGGCTTGGTCTTATCAAATGGTGTGATTGCCCTTGCAGGGGCTCTTATTGCCCAGCAAGAAGGCTATGCCGATGTATCTCGAGGAATCGGGGTGATCGTTGTGGGGCTTGCAAGTTTGATTATTGGAGAAGTTATCTTCAAGAGTTTGAGCTTGGCAGAACGTCTGATTACCATCGTTGTAGGTTCTATCGCCTATCAATTTTTAGTGTGGGCAGTTATTGCGCTTGGCTTTAATACAAGTTACCTTCGTTTGTACAGTGCCGTGATTTTAGCAGTCTGCCTCATGATTCCAACATTTAAGCAAACAATCTTGAAAGGAGCCAAATTAAGCAAATGACAGCAATTGTAGAATTAAAAAATGCAACCAAAGTCGTTAAAAATGGCTTTGATGAAGAAAAGATTATTTTAAATGATGTTTCCTTAGAAATTTTTGAACAGGATTTCATCACGATTTTAGGTGGAAATGGAGCTGGGAAATCAACCCTCTTTAACACTATTGCAGGAACTTTGTCATTAACCAGTGGAACCATCCGTATTTTGGGTGAAGATGTTACCAAGTTTTCGCCAGAAAAGCGAGCTAAGTATCTGTCTCGAGTCTTCCAAGATCCCAAGATGGGGACAGCTCCTCGTATGACGGTCGCTGAAAATCTTTTGATTGCCAAGTTTCGTGGTGAAAAGCGTGGACTGTTTCCGAGACGTCTGGCTAGCTATAAGGATGAGTTTCAGGCAACTATTGAAAAAGTGGGAAACGGTCTTGAGAAACACTTGAATACACCAATTGAGTTCTTATCTGGTGGACAAAGACAGGCTTTGAGTCTCTTGATGGCAACCTTGAAGCGTCCAGAATTACTCTTGTTAGACGAGCATACTGCAGCCCTTGATCCAAAGACCAGTGTCGCACTCATGGAGTTGACAGATGAATTTGTCAAGAAAGATCAGCTGACAGCGCTTATGATTACCCACCATATGGAAGATGCTCTCAAATATGGCAATCGCTTGATTGTCATGAAAGAAGGACGAATTATCCAAGATTTGAACCAAGAAGAAAAAGCAAAAATGAAAATCTCTGATTATTATCAACTCTTTGAATAAAGTAGGGAAAATGAGTGAAATGGTTTACTTTTTTTCTGAAATAAAGTATACTATATAAAGTAAACTATGATAACATGGAGGTATTGTGTATGGTTGACAAACAAGTCATTGAAGAAATCAAAAACAATGCCAACATTGTGGAAGTCATAGGAGATGTGATTTCTTTACAAAAGGCAGGACGGAACTATCTAGGGCTCTGTCCTTTTCATGGTGAAAAAACACCTTCTTTCAACGTTGTAGAGGACAAACAGTTTTACCACTGTTTTGGTTGTGGTCGATCAGGTGACGTCTTTAAGTTCATCGAGGAGTACCAAGGGGTTCCCTTTATGGAGGCTGTCCAAATCTTAGGTCAGCGTGTTGGGATTGAGGTTGAAAAGCCGCTTTATAGTGAACATAAGCCAGTTTCGCCTCACCAAGCTCTTTATGATATGCACGAAGATGCTGCCAAATTTTACCATGCTATTCTCATGACAACGACTATGGGAGAAGAGGCCAGAAATTACCTTTATCAGCGTGGTTTGACAGATGAAGTGCTCAAACATTTTCGGATTGGTTTAGCACCTCCAGAACGCAACTATCTTTATCAACGTTTGTCTGGTCAGTATCGTGAAGAGGATTTTCTAGATTCAGGATTGTTTTATCTCTCGGATGCTAATCAATTTGTAGATACATTTCACAATCGGATCATGTTTCCCCTGACAAATGACCAGGGCAAGGTCATTGCCTTCTCAGGTCGTATCTGGCAGAAAACGGATTCACAAACTTCTAAGTATAAAAATAGCCGTTCGACTGCAATTTTTAACAAAAGTTACGAATTATATCATATGGATAGGGCAAAAAAATCTTCTGGTAAAACCAGTGAGATTTACCTGATGGAAGGATTCATGGATGTCATTGCAGCCTATCGGGCTGGAATCGAAAATGCTGTCGCATCTATGGGAACAGCCTTGAGTCGAGAGCATGTTGAGCATCTGAAAAGGCTAACTAAGAAGTTAGTTCTTGTTTATGATGGTGATAAGGCTGGGCAAGCTGCGACATTGAAAGCGCTGGACGAAATTGGCGATATGCCTGTGCAGATCGTTAGCATGCCTGATAACTTGGATCCAGATGAGTATATACAAAAAAATGGTCCAGAAGACTTGGCCTATCTATTAACGAAAACTCGTATTAGTCCGATTGAGTTTTACATTCATCAGTATAAGCCTGAAAATGGTGAAAATCTGCAGGCTCAGATTGAGTTTATTGAAAAAATAGCTCCCTTGATTGTTCAAGAAAAGTCTATCACTGCTCAAAACAGTTATATTCATATTTTAGCTGACAGTTTGGCGTCCTTTGATTATGCCCAGATTGAGCAGATTGTTAATGAGAGTCGTCAGGCACAAAGGCAGAATCGCATGGAAGGGATTTCCAGACCGACGCAAATTACTATGCCTGTCACCAAGCAGTTATCAGCTATTATGAGGGCAGAAGCTCATCTACTTTATCGAATGATGGAATCCCCCCTTATTTTAAACGATTACCGTTTGCGAGAAGACTTTGCATTTGACACTCCTGAATTTCAGGTTTTATATGACTTGCTTGGCCAGTATGGAAATCTTCCTCCAGAAGTTCTAGCAGAGCAGACAGAGGAAGTTGAAAGAGCATGGTATCAAGTTTTAGCTCAGGATTTACCATCTGAGATGTCACCTCAGGAACTTAGTGAAGTAGAAATGACTCGAAACAAGGCTCTCTTGAATCAGGACAATATGAGAATCAAAAAGAAGGTGCAGGAAGCTAGCCATGTAGGAGATACCGACACAGCCCTAGAAGAATTGGAACGTTTAATTTCCCAAAAGAGAAGAATGGAGTAATAATGGCAACAAAACAAAAAGAAGTAACAACATTTGATGTACAAGTAGCAGAATTTATCCGTAATCATAAACAAAAAGGGACAGCAACTGATGATGAAATCAATGCAAGTCTAGTGATTCCTTTTACCTTGGATGCTGATGGGATTGAAGATCTCTTGCAACGAATTCAGGATGCAGGGATTTCTATCACAGATAACGAAGGAAATCCAAGTGCGCGTGTTCTTAGCGCTGAAGAAGAGCCAGAACTCAGCGATGAGGACTTGATTGGGTCAACTTCGGCTAAGGTCAACGACCCTGTCCGTATGTACTTGAAAGAAATCGGGGTCGTTCCTCTCTTGACCAATGAAGAGGAAAAAGAATTGGCACTAGCAGTTGAAGCTGGTGATATTGAAGCCAAACAACGTCTTGCGGAAGCCAACCTTCGTTTGGTTGTTTCCATTGCCAAGCGTTATGTCGGCCGTGGTATGCAGTTCCTTGACTTGATTCAAGAAGGGAATATGGGCTTGATGAAGGCGGTTGACAAGTTTGACTATTCTAAAGGATTCAAGTTCTCAACTTACGCAACTTGGTGGATTCGTCAGGCTATCACTCGTGCTATTGCGGACCAAGCTCGTACTATCCGTATCCCTGTTCACATGGTTGAAACCATCAATAAATTGGTTCGTGAACAGCGTAACCTCCTTCAAGAATTGGGACAAGATCCAACACCAGAACAAATCGCTGAACGTATGGATATGACCCCTGACAAGGTTCGTGAAATCTTGAAGATTGCCCAAGAACCGGTATCCCTTGAAACTCCAATCGGTGAAGAGGATGATAGCCACCTTGGGGACTTTATCGAAGATGAAGTGATTGAAAATCCAGTGGACTATACAACTCGTATCGTTTTGCGTGAGCAGTTGGATGAGGTCTTGGATACTCTTACAGACCGTGAAGAAAATGTTTTGCGTCTGCGTTTTGGGCTAGATGATGGTAAAATGCGTACCCTTGAAGATGTGGGTAAAGTCTTTAACGTGACTCGCGAGCGTATCCGTCAGATTGAAGCTAAAGCTTTGAGAAAACTACGCCAACCAAGTCGCAGCAAACCGCTTCGTGATTTTATTGAAGACTAAGAGTGAGGATGAATATGGCTTATACAGAAGAGCAAATTGAAAACATCAAAACACGAATTTTATCAGCCTTGGAAGAAGTTATTGACCCTGAGTTGGGAATCGATATTGTCAATCTTGGTTTGATCTATGAAATTCGTTTTGACGGTGACACAGGACAAACAGAGATTGATATGACTTTGACAACCATGGGTTGTCCTCTAGCAGACCTTTTGACAGACCAGATTTATGATGCTATGACAGAGGTTCCAGAAGTAACGGATACTGAGGTCAAATTAGTTTGGTATCCAGCCTGGACTGTTGAAAAAATGAGTCGCTATGCACGTATTGCCCTAGGCATTAAGTAAACAAATAAAAACATGTGAGAGATTATTGGAAAAGCGAGGAAATTTCCCCCTCTTTTCCTCTAGTCTCTCCTTTCTTTTGCTGATTTTATTCAAAGAAAATGATATAATAGTAGTTATGGAAAAAAAGAAATTACGCATCAATATGTTGAGTTCAAGTGAGAAAGTAGCAGGACAAGGAGTTTCAGGTGCTTACCGTGAATTAGTTCGTCTTCTTCACCGTGATGCCAAGGACCAATTGATTGTTACAGAAAATCTTCCAATAGAGGCAGATGTGACTCACTTTCATACAATTGATCTCCCCTATTATTTATCAACATTCCAGAAGAAACGATCAGGAAGGAAAATTGGCTATGTGCATTTCTTACCTGATACACTCGAGGGGAGTTTGAAAATTCCATTTTTCATAAAGGGAATTGTGAAACGCTATGTATTTTCTTTTTACAACCGGATGGAGCACTTGGTGGTGGTCAATCCTATGTTTATTGAGGATTTAGTGGCAGCTGGTATTCCACGTGAAAAAGTGACCTATATCCCTAACTTTGTCAACAAGGAAAAATGGCATCCGCTTCCACAGGAAGAGGTAGCGAGACTGCGTACAGAGCTAGGTCTTAGTGACAATCAGTTTATCGTAGTAGGTGCTGGTCAAGTTCAGAAACGCAAAGGGATTGACGATTTTATCCGTCTGGCTGAGGAATTGCCGCAAATTACCTTTATCTGGGCAGGTGGTTTCTCTTTTGGTGGTATGACAGATGGTTATGAACGCTACAAGAAAATCATGGAAAATCCCCCTAAAAATTTGATTTTTCCAGGAATTGTCTCACCAGAGCGGATGCGCGAGTTGTATGCCCTAGCGGATCTTTTCTTGCTTCCTAGTTATAATGAGCTCTTTCCGATGACGATTTTAGAGGCTGCCAGTTGTGAAGCTCCTATTATGTTGCGTGATTTAGATCTTTATAAGGTAATTTTGGAGGGAAATTATCGGGCGACAGCAGATAGAGAAGAGATGAAAGAAGCTATTCTGGAATATCAAGCGAATCCTGCTGCTTTAAAAGATTTGAAAGAAAAAGCTAAGAATATTTCTAGAGAGTATTCAGAAGAGCATCTGTTACAAATCTGGTTGGATTTTTATGAGAAACAAGCCGCTTTAGGGAGAAAGTAAAAAGTGAGGTAATCTATGCGAATTGGTTTATTTACAGATACCTATTTTCCTCAGGTTTCAGGTGTTGCGACCAGTATTCGAACCTTGAAAACCGAACTTGAAAAGCAGGGGCACGCTGTTTTTATCTTTACGACGACAGATAAGGATGTCAATCGTTATGAAGATTGGCAAATTATCCGCATTCCAAGTGTTCCCTTCTTTGCTTTTAAGGATCGTCGCTTTGCCTATCGAGGATTCAGCAAGGCGCTTGAAATTGCTAAACAATATCAACTGGATATTATCCATACTCAGACAGAATTTTCTCTTGGCTTGTTGGGAATTTGGATTGCGCGTGAATTGAAGATTCCAGTCATCCATACCTATCACACCCAATACGAAGACTATGTACATTATATTGCCAAGGGGATGTTGATTCGTCCTAGCATGGTAAAGTATCTGGTCAGAGGTTTCCTGCATGATGTGGATGGGGTGATTTGCCCTAGTGAGATTGTCCATGACTTGCTATCTGACTATAAGGTTAAGGTTGAAAAACGAGTCATTCCAACAGGGATTGAATTAGCCAAGTTTGAGCGTCCTGAAATCAAGCAGGAAAATTTGAAAGAACTGCGTAGTAAATTAGGGATTCAAGATGATGAACAGATGTTGCTGAGTCTTTCCAGAATTTCCTATGAAAAAAATATTCAAGCAGTTTTAGCAGCTTTTGCAGAAGTTCTGAAAGAGGAAGACAAGGTTAAACTGGTAGTTGCTGGGGATGGACCTTATCTGGATGACCTCAAAGAGCAAGCTCAGAAACTAGAGATTCAAGAATCTGTTGTCTTTACAGGGATGATTGCTCCTAGTGAGACAGCTCTTTATTATAAGGTGGCGGATTTCTTCATCTCGGCCTCAACGAGTGAAACGCAAGGTTTGACTTACTTGGAAAGCTTAGCTAGTGGGACGCCTGTCATTGCTCATGGAAATCCTTATCTGGACAATCTGATCAGTGATAAAATGTTTGGAACCTTGTACTATGGGGAACATGATTTGGCCGGAGCTATTTTGGAAGCCCTGATTGCAACTCCAGATATGGATGAGCATACCTTATCAGAGAAATTGTACGAGATTTCAGCTGAGAACTTTGGAAAACGAGTGCATGAGTTTTATCTGGATGCCATTATTTCAAATAACTTCCAGAAAGATTTAGCAAAAGATGATACGGTCAGCCAGCGTATCTTTAAGACAGTTTTGTATTTACCGCAACAGGTGGTTGCTGTGCCCGTAAAAGGCTCTAGACGAATGCTGAGGGCTTCAAAAACACAGTTAATCAGCATCAGAGATTATTGGAAAGACCATGAAGAATAGAAAGAGGAATAGCTATGAAAAAACAATTGATGAGAAGTGGTAGTGATCAAAAAATTGCTGGAGTATGTGCTGGGGTCGCAAATTATTTTGATATTGATCCGACTATTGTTCGTGTAATATGGGGTGTTCTTGCATTTTGTTATGGGGCAGGAATTGTAGCTTATATCATTTTATGGATTATTGCGCCGGTAGCAAGTGACTATTGAAAACTAGCTAAATTCATGCTAAGATAATAGAAAATAGAATGTAACGAAGGAGATAAAAATGGCATTTGGAGATAATGGAAAACGTAAAAAAACGATGTTTGAGAAATTAACCTTGCTTATCGTACTTATCATGTTAGTAGCAAGTATTTTGGGTATTTTTGCAACTGCAATTGGTGCCCTCAGTAATCTATAAAATAGATTCAAGAAAATTTTGTGACTGGGATTTCCCAGCCCTTTTTTAAAGTGAGAAGAAAAAATGAGTATGTTTTTAGATACAGCCAAGATTAAGGTCAAGGCTGGTAATGGTGGCGATGGTATGGTTGCCTTTCGCCGTGAAAAATATGTCCCTAATGGCGGTCCTTGGGGTGGTGACGGTGGTCGTGGAGGTAATGTGGTCTTCGTTGTAGACGAAGGACTACGTACCTTGATGGATTTCCGCTATAACCGTCATTTCAAGGCTGATTCTGGTGAAAAAGGAATGACCAAAGGGATGCATGGTCGTGGTGCTGAGGACCTTAGAGTTCGAGTACCACAAGGAACGACTGTGCGTGATGCCGAGACTGGCAAGGTCTTGACAGATTTGATTGAACATGGTCAAGAATTTATCGTTGCCCACGGTGGTCGTGGTGGTCGTGGAAATATCCGCTTTGCGACACCAAAAAATCCTGCACCGGAAATCTCTGAAAATGGAGAACCAGGTCAGGAGCGTGAATTACAATTAGAACTAAAAATTTTGGCAGATGTCGGTTTAGTAGGATTCCCATCAGTAGGGAAATCAACACTTTTAAGTGTTATCACATCTGCTAAACCCAAAATTGGTGCCTACCACTTTACGACTATTGTGCCAAATCTAGGTATGGTTCGTACTCAATCAGGTGACTCCTTTGCAGTAGCCGATCTGCCAGGTTTGATTGAAGGCGCTAGTCAAGGTGTTGGCTTGGGAACTCAGTTCCTCCGTCACATCGAGCGTACCCGTGTCATCCTTCATATCATTGATATGTCAGCTAGCGAAGGCCGTGATCCTTATGAGGATTATCTTGCCATTAACAAGGAGTTGGAGTCATACAATCTTCGCCTCATGGAGCGTCCACAGATTATCGTAGCCAATAAGATGGATATGCCTGAGAGTCAGGAAAATCTTGAAGAATTTAAGAAAAAATTGGCTGAAAATTATGATGAATTTGAAGAGTTACCAGCTATCTTCCCAATTTCTGGTTTGACTAAGCAAGGTCTTGCAACGCTATTGGATGCTACAGCTGAATTGTTAGACAAGACACCAGAATTCTTGCTCTATGACGAGTCAGATATGGAAGAAGAAGCATACTACGGCTTTGACGAGGAAGAAAAAGCCTTTGAAATTAGTCGTGATGACGATGCAACATGGGTGCTTTCTGGTGAAAAACTGATGAAACTCTTTAATATGACCAACTTTGATCGTGACGAATCAGTCATGAAATTTGCTCGCCAGCTTCGTGGTATGGGGGTTGATGAAGCCCTTCGTGCGCGTGGTGCTAAAGACGGTGATTTGGTCCGAATTGGTAAATTTGAGTTTGAATTTGTAGACTAGGAGACTGATATGGGAGATAAACCGATATCTTTCCGAGATGCGGATGGCAATTTTGTTTCCGCCGCAGACGTTTGGAATGAAAAGAAATTGGAAGAACTATTTAATCGTCTCAATCCAAATCGTGCTTTGAGGTTGGCACGAACTAAAAAAGACAATCCATCTCAGTAAAGAAGATAAAAAAATCCCGTGCCTCATCAGACACGGGATTTTGCTATTCACCAAAGAAAAATGGTGGGGCGAATTTTTTCAGTTCTTCAAAACAATTTTGGGCAGCTTCCGTATCTTCACAGATGACGAGACAGACATCATCGCCACAGAGGGTAGCGATAGCGTCAGGGAAGCTCAAAGCATCAATGATAGAACCAAAGGATTGAGCAAGTCCAGGAAGAGTTTTTAGTAGGACTTGGTGTTGAACTGGACGCATCAAGACAAGAGCATCTTCCATGTAAATTTCGAGACGTTTTTCCCATTTTGAGATTGAACCTGTATTGAGCACGTAGTAAGAGTTGTCTTCTTCTCGCACTTTTGAAAGGTTCATGCTTTTAATATCTCTCGAAAGTGTAGCTTGTGTAACTTGAATATCATTATCGGCAAGCAGAGATTGTAGCTCAGCTTGAGTGTGAATCTTGTTTTTCGTTACAAGAGCTCGTATGAGTTGGTGTCGGTGTTCAGATTTATTCATAAAATGTTACTCCTTGTACTAGGTACAGAAAGCGTGGACTGAACGATATCGTCAGTCGGGTGGTAAGCGGTATTGTCACGTATGATGATTTCAAAGTCAGTAGAATAGGAATAAGCGGAGAGAATCTCCTTCATTTACATTTTCGCTAGTTGGGTGGAGATGAATTGGCTATCTATCCGTTTATCTACATCGGTATCCTCTACTAACAGTAAATTATTCAATTAGGGTAGCCTTTTGTCACGACTTGTTGTGAATTTCTGCTAAATGGAAATTCACAGAGATTTTCCAACATGTGGTGTGGTAGCGTGTATGATAGAGGGTTACACATGTTGGTTAGGGGTTTTAGTATCATTTGTCCAAGGTTCAGCAGCGGGGGTAGTATAATCTGTTCTTTGGACGGGATTTGATACCACGTTTCTGTTTCGTTAGACTATTCAAGTGGAAATTTTTCCATACTGAATGTCTGTTACATTATACCTTTTGACAAGGTAAGATAAGTGTAGACTGTTCAAGATCAACAGTCAGCTGGTAAGCGGTATTGTCACGTACGGTGATTTCAAAGTCAGTAGTATAAAGGACTAGACGGAGAGTATCTCCTTCTTTTAACTTGTAAATAGTTGGTTGCAGTTCAAATTGCACATCCATCCATTCATCTGCAGTAATATCTTCTACTGACAGTAAATCATTTCTATTCTGTAAATTAAGGTAACCTTTTGTCACGACTCGCTGTTCATTTGGTCTAAATGGTAATTCACAGAGATTTTCCAACATGTGGTAGCGACCGTTGTCAATGGTTCTAGCACTTAAAACAGCTGGATAAGGTTGTAGGTATTTCTTCTGTCCAAATTCTAGCAGTTGGGCTGATAATAACCCCTTGTTTGTGCTGGATTTGATACGAAGATTGAGTCGAGCTCGACCGTTCAAGTGAAGATCTTTGGTCACAGGAAGGTCAATAGTAATCTGATTAGCTTTTCCTTGGTAGAGCTCTGCATTGAAGGTTTGGTAGGTCTTACCATAACGCTCAAAATCCTCATCTGAGTACTGGTTTTGAATAAACTGCTCTTCTTGACCAAGTGAGAAGGTTTCAAAGTTTTCTGGCCCACCGAAGTTATCAAGTGATAACCAAGTCTGAGGAGCTGTATTGTCCTGCCAGATGACAGTAGGAAGTTGGAAATCTGTTTCCTGTCCCAGTAATTTCTTAGTCAATAAGGCATTCATGGACTCACGGAAGTCAATAGACTGCCAGTTGTTCATGTACACATGGGCGCCATTGTGGAAAAAGAGATGCTTGTTTATGTGAGCAGGAAGGGCATGAAACATCTGGTAAACATGAAGCGGTTTGACATTCCAATCCTGAGAACCATGAGTAAAGACAACCTCAGCCTTTACTTTATGGGCATTGAGCAGATAATTGCGGTCATGCCAAAACTGATTGTAATCGCCAGTCTTGCGATCCAGTTGCTCTTTTACTTTTTCTAAGTCAGCTTGGTGAGCTTCGTTCCCACGGATATAGTCACCAGCCAAGAGATTACGAGAGTAGGTTAGTTCAGTAAGGGAGTCAAAGTCCTCACCTGGATAACCACCTGGGCTAGTGACCAGACCGTTTTCACGGTAGTAGTTATACCATGAAGAAATGCCAGCCTCGGCAATGATAACTTCTAAACCATCGACACCTGTGGTCGCAAGACCATTGGACATGGTACCTAGATAGGAAAGCCCAGTTGTGGCCACTTTTCCGTTTGACCAGTCAGCCTTGACTTGACGCTGGCGCGTGTGATCAGTAAAGGCACGGCAACGACCATTGAGCCAATCGATAACATTTTTATAAGCCTCGATTTGCTGATAGTCCCCGTTAGTCATGAAACCTGTGGAGTCTTTTGTACCAACACCTGAAACATATAGATTAGCAAAACCACGTGGAAGGAAGTAGTCGTTGAGACTATAGCTAGCGTTGATGTGCGTCAGTTTTTCCTCAGCTTCTGACACAAGCTCAGCTTGACCTTGGGCTTGGACGAGATTTAGTTGAGGTTCTTCTAGCTCAATCTTGTGAGTAGGTTTAACCTCGAGTTCGCCCTCCATCTTGTAAAGTGCTTTGTCGCTAGCTTTATCATTGGTTCCCTGATGATAAGGACTCGCTGTCATGATAGCAGGGATTTGCCCGTCATAACGAGGACGAATAATGCTGAC
This sequence comes from Streptococcus sp. NM, assembly GCF_003390135.1. Taxonomy (GTDB): domain Bacteria; phylum Bacillota; class Bacilli; order Lactobacillales; family Streptococcaceae; genus Streptococcus. The sequence continues at coordinate 800,201 of NZ_QUOS01000001.1, read as the reverse complement.
CTTGACTAGATCTGGTAGACCTTTTTGGTCAGTATCGACACGAGACTCAACGTAAACGACTTCTCGAATGACATCATGGCTAGAAAAAGTTGCTAAACTTTTGCCGTTAAAGTAGTGATAGTCATTATCCTCAGGAATAAGACCGTTACTAACAAGTTGGTCGATAAGTGTGTTCCCTTTTTTGGTACGAGTATTGAGTAACTGATAGAGATTTTCAATCAAATCACCGTATACGATGGGAAAACCAGTTTCTTTACGAAAAACATCACTGTCCTCGAAGTCAACCAAGTAAGAAAAACCTAAAAGTTGAAAGGCTACAATATAGAAAATATCTGCAGTCAACTCTTTGTCTGACTGAAGAAAAGTCAGTAAGTCAGTTTCTTTATCAACTGCTAAACAGGATAGAGGATAGGCACTATCTTTATAATTAAAAAAGAAACGAATAAGAAACGCTTCAAGCATTTTTTTATTTGTGATGTTGACTGGTAAATCAAATCCATACTTTTTTAATTCAAAGATAATTGTATCTCTAGGTAGCGCAAAATAGCTGAATTGATTAAAACGCATAAAAGCCTCCTACTTATGAAATATATTAAGGTTATTATATCAAAAAATAGAGAGAAAAGATACTATAAAAATTAATAGAAACTATAATAAATAAAAATAAGTATTTATAAAATAAACATGTGAAATGATAAGCTTAAATACAAAAATATTAGTGGTACTGTTGGAAATCATCCAAGGATTGTCTAATTAACTATGATTTGAGCTATTAGATATTAAAGTATCAGTAATAGTAATAGAAATTTTAAGAAAATGGTATAATATAGTGAGAACGATAGAGGAGAAGTGTAAATTGATCGCACAACTAGATACAAAAACAGTCTATAGTTTTATGGAGAGTGTCATTTCAATCGACAAGTATGTGAGAGTAGCAAAAGACTATGGCTACACTCATCTGGCTATGATGGATATTGACAATCTTTACGGGGCTTTCGATTTTCTAGAGGTTACAAAAAAATACGGCATTCATCCTTTGTTAGGGCTTGAAATGAATGTGCTTGTAGATGATAAGGATGTGAATTTGCGCTTTTTAGCTTTATCTAGTGTGGGCTATCAGCAGTTGATGAAACTATCAACATCCAAGATGCAGGGGGAGAAAGATTGGTCAGTTTTATCTCAGTATCTAGAGGATATTGCGGTAATTGTGCCTTATTTTGATGGACTGGAGTCGCTCAATATAGGCTGTGATTACTATATAGGGGTTTACCCAGAAACACTGGCAAGCGAATTTCATCATCCTATTTTGCCACTGTATCGGGTAAATGCTTTTGAAAGCAGGGATAGAGAAGTTTTGCAAGTCTTAACAGCGATTAAAGAAAATCTACCACTTAGAGAAGTTCCCTTGCGTTCACGACAAGATGTCTTTGTATCAGCAAATTCTTTAGAAAAATTATTCCAAGAACGTTTTCCGCAAGCCCTTGACAATTTAGAAAAGCTTATTTCAGGCATTTCTTATGACTTGGATACGAGTCTGAAACTGCCTCGTTTTAATCCAGCTAGACCAGCCGTAGAAGAGTTGAGAGAGCGTGCTGAATTGGGGCTTGCTCAGAAGGGGTTGTCTAGTAAAGAATATCAAGACCGTCTAGACCAAGAATTGGCTGTTATTCATGATATGGGCTTTGATGATTATTTCTTGGTTGTTTGGGATTTGTTGCGTTTCGGACGTTCGAATGGCTACTATATGGGGATGGGACGGGGTTCTGCCGTAGGTAGCTTGGTTTCCTATGCTCTAGACATTACAGGGATTGACCCTGTGGAGAAGGATCTCATTTTTGAACGCTTCCTCAATCGTGAACGCTATACCATGCCTGATATTGATATTGATATTCCTGATATTTATCGTCCAGATTTTATCAGATATGTTGGTAATAAATATGGTAGTAAACATGCGGCTCAAATCGTTACTTTTTCTACCTTTGGGGCTAAGCAAGCTCTGCGAGATGTTTTGAAGCGCTTTGGTGTGCCAGAGTATGAATTATCTGCAATTACCAAGAAAATCAGTTTTCGTGATAATCTCAAGTCGGCTTATGAGGGTAACCTCCAGTTTCGTCAGCAAATCAATAGTAAGTTAGAATACCAAAAAGCCTTTGAAATTGCCTGCAAGATAGAGGGCTATCCAAGACAAACCTCTGTCCATGCGGCTGGTGTTGTAATCAGTGACCAAGATTTGACCAATTACATCCCTCTAAAACATGGTGACGAAATTCCGCTGACTCAGTATGATGCTCATGGAGTTGAATCTAGCGGACTTTTGAAGATGGATTTTCTGGGACTGCGAAATTTGACCTTTGTCCAGAAGATGCAAGAATTGCTTGCTGAATCAGAAGGTATTCACCTTAAAATTGAAGAAATTGATTTGGAAGACAAAGAAACGTTAGCTTTATTTGCCTCTGGCAATACAAAAGGTATCTTTCAATTTGAACAACCTGGTGCCATTCGCTTGCTCAAACGTGTGCAACCAGTCTGTTTTGAAGATGTCGTAGCAACTACTTCTCTAAATCGACCAGGTGCCAGTGACTACATCAATAATTTTGTGGCAAGAAAGCATGGGCAGGAAGAAGTGACTGTTCTCGATCCAGCTCTGGAGGATATTTTGGCTCCAACTTATGGCATTATGCTCTATCAGGAGCAGGTTATGCAGGTTGCTCAGCGATTTGCTGGATTTAGTCTTGGGAAAGCCGATATTTTGCGTCGAGCTATGGGTAAAAAGGATGCCTCTGCCATGCATGAGATGAGGGCTTCCTTTATTCAAGGCTCCATAGAAGCTGGTCATACTGTGGAAAAAGCAGAGCAGGTTTTTGATGTTATGGAGAAGTTTGCAGGTTATGGTTTTAACCGATCTCACGCCTATGCCTACTCAGCCTTAGCCTTCCAGTTGGCTTATTTCAAAACGCATTATCCAGCCATCTTTTATCAAATTATGTTGAATTCTGTCAACAGTGATTATGTAACAGATGCCTTAGAAGCAGGTTTTGAAGTAGCCCCATTGTCCATTAATACTATTCCCTATCACGATAAAATTGCCAACAAGTCCATCTATCTAGGTTTGAAATCGATTAAGGGGCTCAGCAAGGATTTGGCGCTTTGGATTATTGAAAATAGACCCTATTCGAGCATTGAAGATTTTATAGCTAAATTACCTGAGAATTATCTGAAACTTCCTCTGCTAGAACCTTTGGTAAAAGTTGGTCTTTTCGATTTATTTGAAAAAAATCGTCAAAAAGTATTCAATAATTTAGCTAATCTATTTGAATTTGTGAAAGAGTTAGGAAGCTTGTTTGGTGATACGATATATAGTTGGCAGGAATCGGAAGATTGGATGGACCAAGAAAAATTCTACATGGAACAAGAGCTTCTAGGAGTAGGTGTCAGCAAACATCCCTTACAAGCTATTGCAGGTAAGGCTATTTACCCGATTACCCCAATTGGAAATTTGTCAGAAAATAGCTACGCTATTATTTTGGTTGAAGTTCAGAAAATAAAAGTAATTCGTACCAAAAAGGGCGAAAACATGGCTTTCTTACAGGTGGATGACAGTAAGAAAAAATTGGATGTCACACTCTTTTCAGACTTATATCGTCAGGTTGGGCAGGAAGTAAGAGAGGGAGCCTTCTACTATATTAAAGGGAAAGTCCAGTCACGTGATGGTCGTCTGCAAATGATTGCACAAGAAATAAGAGAAGCAGTGGCTGAGCGCTTTTGGATTCAGGTGAAAAATCATGATTCAGATCAAGAAATTTCGAGAATTTTAGATCAATATAAAGGCCCAATCCCAGTCATTATCAGGTATGAAGAGGAACAGAGAACGATTGTTTCTCCCAATCATTTTGTAGCTAAATCCACTGAATTAGAAGAGAAATTAGGTGGAATCGTTATGAAAACGATTTATCGCTAAAATTACGGAAAATAGAAGAATTTTCCAATTAAATGTGATATAATCAGTAAGAATGTTAAAAGAAAAAGGAGCATAACCAATATGAAACGTATTGCTGTTTTGACTAGTGGTGGAGACGCCCCTGGTATGAACGCTGCCATCCGTGCAGTTGTTCGTCAAGCAATTTCAGAAGGAATGGAAGTATTTGGTATCTATGACGGATATGCTGGTATGGTTGCCGGTGAAATTCATCCCCTAGATGCGGCTTCAGTAGGAGACATCATTTCTCGTGGTGGTACTTTCCTTCACTCTGCTCGTTACCCAGAGTTCGCTCAACTTGAAGGGCAACTTAAAGGGATTGAGCAATTGAAAAAACACGGAATTGAAGGTGTAGTTGTTATCGGTGGTGACGGATCTTACCACGGTGCTATGCGTTTGACTGAACATGGATTCCCAGCTATCGGTCTTCCTGGTACAATCGATAACGATATTGTTGGTACTGACTTCACAATCGGTTTTGACACAGCGGTTACTACTGCTATGGATGCTATCGATAAGATTCGTGATACATCATCAAGTCACCGTCGTACATTTGTTATCGAAGTTATGGGACGTAACGCAGGTGATATCGCTCTTTGGGCTGGTATTGCAACTGGTGCTGATGAAATCATCATTCCTGAAGAAGGATTCAAGATTGAAGATATCGTAGAAAGCATTAAATGTGGATACGAGTGTGGTAAAAAACACAATATTATCGTCTTGGCAGAAGGTGTGATGTCAGCAGCTGAATTTGGTCAAAAACTTAAAGAAGCTGGAGATACAAGCGACCTTCGTGTGACAGAACTTGGACATATTCAACGTGGTGGTTCTCCAACTGCGCGTGACCGTGTTTTGGCATCACGTATGGGTGCACATGCCGTTAAACTTCTTAAAGAAGGTATCGGTGGTGTTGCGGTTGGTATCCGTAACGAGAAAATGGTTGAAAACCCAATTCTTGGAACTGCAGAAGAAGGAGCATTGTTTAGCCTTACTGCAGATGGTAAGATTGTGGTTAACAACCCACATAAAGCTGACCTTGAGCTATCTAGCTTGAATAAGAGCTTGTCATAATTTATAATTTAGTTAATAAGACCAAAAAGGTCATATATAAAGGAGTCACAAAAATCATGAACAAACGTGTAAAAATCGTTGCAACTTTGGGACCTGCGGTTGAAATCCGTGGTGGTAAAAAATTCGGTGATGACGGATACTGGGGTGAAAAACTTGATGTTGAAGCTTCAGCTAAAAACATTGCTAAATTGATCGAAGCTGGTGCTAACACATTCCGTTTCAACTTCTCACACGGTGACCACCAAGAGCAAGGTGACCGTATGGCAACTGTTAAACTTGCTGAAAAACTTGCAGGTAAAAAAGTTGGTTTCCTTCTTGATACAAAAGGACCAGAAATCCGTACTGAATTGTTTGAAGGAGATGCAAAAGAGTACTCTTACACAACTGGTGAAAAAATCCGTGTTGCTACTAAACAAGGAATCAAATCAACTCGTGATGTGATCGCATTGAACGTTGCTGGTGCTCTTGACATCTATGATGATGTTGAAGTTGGTCGTCAAGTTTTGGTTGACGATGGTAAACTTGGTCTTCGTGTGGTTGCTAAAGATGACGCAACTCGTGAGTTTGAAGTTGAAGTTGAAAACGATGGTGTAATTGCTAAACAAAAAGGTGTTAACATCCCTAACACTAAAATTCCTTTCCCAGCTCTTGCTGAACGTGATAACGACGATATCCGCTTTGGTCTTGAACAAGGAATTAACTTCATCGCGATTTCATTCGTACGTACTGCAAAAGACGTGAACGAAGTTCGTGCAATCTGTAAAGAAACTGGAAACGGACACGTTCAATTGTTCGCTAAAATCGAAAACCAACAAGGTATCGACAACTTGGATGAAATCATCGAAGCTGCTGATGGTATCATGATCGCTCGTGGTGACATGGGTATCGAAGTACCATTCGAAATGGTTCCAGTTTACCAAAAAATGATTATCAAGAAAGTCAATGCTGCAGGTAAAGTTGTTATCACAGCAACAAACATGCTTGAAACAATGACTGAAAAACCACGTGCAACTCGTTCAGAAGTATCAGACGTATTCAACGCTGTTATCGACGGTACTGATGCTACAATGCTTTCAGGTGAGTCTGCAAACGGTAAATACCCACTTGAGTCAGTAACTACAATGGCTACAATCGACAAGAACGCTCAGACTCTTCTTAACGAATACGGTCGTTTGAACTCAGATTCATTTGAACGTAACTCTAAGACAGAAGTAATGGCTTCAGCTGTTAAAGATGCTACTAACTCAATGGACATTAAATTGGTTGTAACTCTTACTAAGACAGGTCACACTGCACGTTTGATCTCTAAATACCGTCCAAATGCTGACATCTTGGCATTGACATTCGACGAATTGACAGAACGTGGATTGATGTTGAACTGGGGTGTTATCCCAATGTTGACAGATGCTCCATCATCAACTGATGATATGTTCGAAATTGCTGAACGTAAAGCAGTTGAAGCAGGTCTTGTACAATCTGGTGACGATATCGTTATCGTAGCTGGTGTACCAGTTGGAGAAGCTGTACGTACAAACACAATGCGTATCCGTACAGTACGTTAATTAAAATGAAAAAAGCCTATCATATCAAGCTTTCTAGCCTGTATGATAGGTTTTTTTGTAGCAGGGGGCAAATAAGGGGCAAAACTTTTTAAAAAAGGCCAGTTAATACAAATACGATTCAGCTAATATAATTGAAAATGATGGAAAAAAAGGTGAAATTATGGTATACTTTAACGTAGGACCTTTTTAGAAATTTTGAAAGAGTATTAAAAATTTAAAATGAGAAAAATTGTTATCAATGGTGGCTTGCCCCTGCAAGGTGAGATTACCATTAGTGGTGCAAAAAATAGTGTTGTAGCTTTGATTCCAGCTATTATCTTGGCAGATGATGTTGTGACTTTGGATTGTGTTCCAGATATTTCGGATGTTGCTAGTCTTGTCGAAATTATGGAATTGATGGGCGCTACCGTTAAGCGTTATGACGATGTGTTAGAGATTGATCCAAGAGGTGTTCAAAATATTCCAATGCCTTATGGGAAAATCAATAGTCTTCGTGCATCTTATTATTTTTATGGAAGTCTTTTAGGTCGCTTTGGGGAAGCTACAGTTGGTTTACCTGGAGGATGTGATTTGGGACCACGTCCTATTGACTTACATCTTAAGGCTTTTGAAGCTATGGGAGCCACTGTTAGCTACGAGGGAGATAATATGAAGTTATCTGCTAAAGATGTGGGACTTCATGGTGCAAGTATTTACATGGATACGGTTAGTGTAGGTGCGACGATTAATACAATGATTGCTGCGGTTAAAGCAAATGGTCGTACTATTATTGAAAATGCAGCCCGAGAACCTGAGATTATTGACGTTGCTACTCTCTTGAATAATATGGGTGCCCATATCCGTGGTGCAGGAACTAATATCATCATTATTGATGGTGTTGACAGCTTACATGGAACGCGTCATCAGGTGATTCCAGACCGTATTGAAGCGGGAACATATATTTCCTTAGCTGCTGCAGTCGGTAAGGGAATTCGTATTAATAATGTATTATACGAACACTTAGAAGGATTCATCGCTAAGTTGGAAGAAATGGGAGTACGAATGACTGTATCTGAAGACAGCATTTTTGTTGAGGAACAGTCTAATTTGAAAGCAATCAATATTAAGACAGCTCCTTATCCAGGTTTTGCTACTGACTTGCAACAACCAATTACTCCTCTTCTGTTAACAGCAGAGGGGCGTGGAACCATTATTGATACCATTTATGAGAAACGTGTAAACCATGTTTTTGAACTAGCAAAGATGGACGCGGATATTACGACTACAAACGACCATATTTTATATACTGGTGGACGTAGTTTGCGTGGTGCAAATGTAAAAGCTACTGACCTTAGAGCTGGGGCAGCACTTGTCATTGCTGGACTAATGGCTGAAGGTAAAACTGAAATTACAAATATTGAGTTCATCTTACGTGGTTATTCAGATATTATTGAAAAATTACGTAATCTAGGAGCGGATATTACACTTGTTGAAGAATAAACCGTAGAGGTGTTTATGAATATTTGGACCAAATTAGCAATGTTTTCTTTTTTTGAAACGGATCGCTTGTATTTGCGTCCTTTCTTTTTTAGTGATAGTCAAGACTTCCATGAGATAGATTCAAATCCAGAAAATTTACAATTCATTTTTCCAAGTCAAGCTAGTCCAGAAGAAAGTCAATATGCACTGGCCAATTATTTTATGAAGGCTCCTTTAGGGGTATGGGCTATTTGTGATAAGAAAACTGAAAAAATGATTGGTTCAATTAAGTTTGAAAAGCTAGATGAAATAAAAAAAGAAGCAGAACTTGGTTATTTTTTGAGAAAAGATTCATGGTCTAAAGGTTTTATGACAGAAGTTGTTAAAAAACTTTGCCAACTTTCTTTTGGGGAATTTGGTTTAAAACAATTATCCATCATTACCCACCTTGAAAATGAAGCTAGTCAACGGGTTGCTCTTAAGTCTGGATTTCGATTGATTCGTCAGTTTAAAGGAAGTGATCGCTATACAAAGAAAATGCGTGATTATCTTGAGTTTCGCTTTGTAAAGGGAGAAATTAATGAGTAAACACCAAGAAATTCTAAGCTATTTGGAAGAATTACCCGTTGGTAAAAGAGTCAGTGTTCGAAGTATTTCCAACCATCTAGGAGTCAGTGATGGAACGGCTTATCGGGCCATTAAAGAAGCTGAAAATCGTGGAATTGTAGAGACTCGTCCAAGAAGTGGTACTATCCGTGTTAAATCTCAGAAAGTTGCTATTGAAAGATTAACATTTGCAGAAATTGCAGAAGTGACTTCTTCTGAGGTTTTGGCTGGGCAAGAAGGTTTAGAGAGAGAATTTAGTAAGTTTTCAATCGGTGCCATGACTGAGCAAAATATTTTGTCTTACCTTCATGATGGGGGACTCTTGATTGTCGGAGACCGGACTCGTATTCAATTATTAGCGCTGGAAAATGAAAATGCCGTTCTTGTGACAGGTGGATTTCAGGTTCATGATGATGTGATTAAACTGGCTAATCAAAAAGGAATTCCTGTTTTAAGAAGCAAACATGACACTTTCACCGTTGCGACCATGATCAATAAAGCCTTGTCAAATGTTCAAATCAAAACAGATATTTTGACAGTTGAGAAACTGTACCGTCCGAGTCATGAGTATGGTTTTTTGAGAGAGACTGACACTGTTAAAGATTATTTGGACTTGGTACGTAAGAATCGTAGTAGTCGTTTCCCTGTTATTAATCAACATCAGGTTGTTGTTGGAGTTGTAACCATGAGAGATGCTGGTGATAAGTCACCAAGTACCACAATTGATAAGGTCATGTCTCGTAGTCTATTTTTAGTTGGATTATCTACAAATATTGCCAATGTGAGTCAACGGATGATTGCTGAAGATTTTGAAATGGTACCGGTTGTTCGTAATAATCAAACCTTGCTTGGGGTTGTAACCAGACGAGATGTCATGGAGAAGATGAGTCGTTCCCAAGTTTCGGCTCTACCAACTTTTTCTGAGCAGATTGGTCAAAAACTTTCTTATCACCATGATGAAGTAGTGATTACAGTGGAACCCTTTATGCTAGAGAAGAACGGTGTTTTGGCTAATGGAGTATTGGCAGAAATTCTGACCCATATGACTCAAGATTTGGTTGTTAATAGTGGTCGCAATCTCATTATCGAGCAGATGCTAATCTACTTTTTGCAGGCTGTTCAGATAGATGATATATTGCGCATTCAAGCACGCATTATCCATCATACGAGACGGTCAGCTATTATTGATTACGATATTTATCATGGGCATCAGATTGTTTCAAAAGCAAATGTAACCGTTAAAATTAATTAGAAACTAGGAGAAAAAATGATAACATTAAAATCAGCTCGTGAAATTGAAGCTATGGATAAGGCCGGTGATTTTCTAGCAAGTATTCATATCGGCTTGCGTGATTTGATTAAGCCTGGAGTAGATATGTGGGAAGTTGAAGAATACGTTCGCCGTCGTTGTAAGGAAGAAAATTTCCTTCCACTTCAGATTGGGGTTGACGGTGCCATGATGGACTATCCTTATGCTACCTGCTGCTCTCTTAACGATGAAGTGGCTCACGCTTTCCCTCGTCACCATATCTTGAAAGATGGTGATTTGCTCAAGGTTGATATGGTTTTGGGAGGTCCTATTGCTAAATCTGATTTGAATGTCTCAAAATTGAACTTCAACAATGTCGAGCAAATGAAAAAATACACTCAGAGCTATTCTGGTGGTCTAGCAGACTCATGTTGGGCTTACGCCGTAGGTACACCGTCCGAAGAAGTGAAAAACTTGATGGACGTAACTAAAGAAGCTATGTACAAGGGGATTGAGCAGGCTGTTGTTGGAAATCGTATCGGTGATATCGGTGCGGCTATTCAAGAATACGCTGAAAGCCGTGGTTACGGTGTAGTGCGTGATTTGGTTGGACATGGTGTTGGTCCAACAATGCATGAGGAACCAATGGTTCCAAACTACGGTATTGCAGGCCGTGGACTCCGTCTCCGTGAAGGAATGGTACTAACCATTGAACCCATGATCAATACTGGAGATTGGGAAATTGATACAGATATGAAGACCGGTTGGGCGCATAAAACCATCGACGGTGGCCTATCTTGTCAATATGAACACCAATTCGTGATTACTAAAGATGGTCCGGTAATCTTGACTAGCCAAGGTGAAGAAGGAACTTATTAATAAAAAGTGAAAAGGCTGCTGGATGTTGATTTTGATAAAAAATTCAGTAGATCTTTTCATATAAAATAAACGCATTGTATTGATGTTTTCAGGCTTTTGAAGACAACAAAATAGGCTCCATAATATCTGTAGGAGACTTATCTACAGATATTATGGAGCTTTTTTCTTATGCTCAGAATGGCAATTTCCCAGCGAAAGCACCCAGTTTTTTCTTGGTAGTTTCATCGATTTGTTCAAGAGCAGAGTTGATTGCTTGAACGGTCATATCAGAAAGAGTTTCAAGGTCTTCTGGGTCAACGACAGCTGGATTGAAGTCAATGCTGACAACTTTCTTATCTCCAGTTAAGGTCGCTTGGACAAGGTCTTGAGCAGATTTGCCAACAAATTGCATAGCCGCAAGTTCAGCTTGACTTTGTTCCATTTGTTTTTGAAGTTTTTGTGCTTGGCGCATCATGTTTTGCATGTTCATCATAGTGTTTTATAGTTTCCTTTTACAATTATTTTCCTTCCTATTTTATCAATTTTGAGGTTAAAAGTCTATTATTAGTATAAATTACTCAACATTAAATTGTCTGAAAATTTATTGAAAAATGAGTGAAAACATGGTATAATGAAACGTAAAATTAATTCAGGTTTCCTGAATCGATAGGAGTAAACAATGAAAAAACTAGGTTTTGTTCTTTTATCTTCAGCCTTGCTATTGACAGCATGTGCAGTCCGTTTTGAAAAATCAACAGAGACAAATAATTCTTCTAAGGTGACAGCCTTGTCTGAAGACAAGCAAAAAATGCTTGATAAGGCCACTGCTGACTACAAGACTTTTGTGCAAGAGCAAATTGATAAACTCTTGACAGATACGGAAGGCTTTGTCAAACTGTTGAAAGAAGGTAAGTTAGAAGAGGCTAAGAAGGTTTATCCACTGATTCGTATGTCTTATGAGCGCTCAGAACCGATTGCCGAGAGTTTTGGTGAGTCAGATGTCAAGATTGACTTCCGTTTGGCAGACTACATGGACGAAAACAAGACAGAAGAAGGTTGGTCAGGTTTCCACCGTATCGAGCGTATCCTTTGGGAAGACAATACAACTAAAGGAACTGAAAGCTACGGCGATCAGTTGGTAAATGATATCAAGGAATTGAAAGCCAAGATTGCAACTGTGGATGTGGACTACAAGGTCATGTTGACTGGAGCAGTTGACTTGCTTAACGAAGTAGCAACAAGCAAGATTACAGGTGAAGAGGAAATTTATTCTCACACAGACTTGTATGATTTCCGTGCCAATATTGAGGGTGCTGAGAAGATTTTCCAACTCTTTAAACCTTTGCTTGAAAAATCAGACGCTAACCTAGTTAAAGAATTGGAAGCAGATTTCAAATCTGTTAATAGCTTGTTGGACAAACACATGACCGACAAGGAACACTACAAACTTTATACAGATTTGACAAAAGAAGACACCAAAGAATTGTCAGAAGCTGTGACAAAACTTGGTGAACCTCTGTCACAAATGGGTAAATTTCTTAGTGGAGAGTAAGAGTCATGACTGAAAAAGACGAAAAGTTTTTTGAGAAGAAAATGGACCGTCGAGAATTTCTAAAAAAAGCAGGGATTGGAGGGGCTGGTTTAGCGTTAGGACTCTCTGGTGCTTCTGCTTTTTTCGCACCTAAGCTAGGAAGTCAGGAAAAAATCTCGTACGGAAATGAAAAAATTGCTTTTTATGGCAAGCATCAAGCTGGGATTAGCACGCCCATGCAAAAGAATATCTATTTTGTTGTCTTGGACCTACATACGACGGATAGAGATAAGATTATCCAACTATTCAAGGATTGGACGGATTATAGTGCCAAGTTGGTTGAAGGGGAACTGGTCAAAAAAGATGGCCAGAATGCTCTCTTGCCTCCAAGCGATACTGGTGAAACAGTCGGGCTTAACCCTCATCGTCTGACGCTGACTTTTGGTGTGTCTGCCAGTTTCTTGAAAAAGATGAACTTGGAGAACAAGCGTCCTCAAGTGTTCAGGGATTTACCGCCTTTTCCTAAAGAGCAATTGCGTGAAAAATATACTGGTGGAGATATTGTAATTCAGGCTTGTGCAGATGATGAGCAAGTTGCCTTTCATGCTATTCGCAATCTCATCCGTAAGGGCAGAAATGCAGTGACCCTTCGTTGGAGTCAGTCTGGTTTTGCAGCAATCGGAGATCGAATGGAGACACCGCGTAACCTCTTTGGTTTTAAAGATGGAACAGCAAATCCAACCAAGGAGCAAGACTTTGACCGCGTCATCTGGGCTGATAGTAAGGACTGGATGGGAAATGGTTCTTATATGGCAGTTCGTCGGATTCAGATGTTTTTAGAGACCTGGGACCGCACTAGTCTTGAAGAACAAGAAAATACCTTTGGTCGTTACAAGGAAAGTGGTGCCCCCTTTGGTAAGAAGAACGAGTTTGATGAAGTGGATTTGAGTCTTTTGCCAGATGATTCGCATGTTCGTTTGGCTAAGGAAGTGGATAAGCCCCTTTTACGTCGTTCTTATTCTTACTCTGATGGAATTGATGAAAAGACTGGTCAGTTTGATACGGGCTTGCTCTTCATTTCTTTCCAGAAAGATCCTGATAATTTTGTCAAGGTTCAAACCAATCTAGGTGCTACAGATAAGATGAATGAATATATCACTCACATCGGTAGTGGCCTATTTGCTTGCTTTGGTGGTGTGGAGAAAGGAGGCTACATTGGACAAAAATTACTGGAAGGCTAAAAGCTGGTTCTTGGTTTTAGCTTTGTCACTTTTAATTCTTTCCCCAGTAGGTGCCCAAGAAAGCTTGAGTTCTTACTTTGTGAAAATCACTGATGCGTCTAAAGCAGTAAAAAATGGTGATCAGTCTGAAGCCCAGAAACTTGTTAAGGAGATGGCAACAGACTTTGAAAGAGTAGAAGACAGCAATTCTGAGGCTGGTAAAGTCGTTAAGGAAAAGTTAGCTCAATCAGGAGAGATTACTGAAGACAAACTCACCGAAATTTCTGCAGCCCTATTAGCCTTTGAAAAAGAACAAAATCCTGTTGACTTAGATGCGGAAAAGGAAAAATTGGTCAACCGTCTAAGTCCTCGTTTTGAATCCTTGGAACAAGCCATTGCCTCCAAAGATTTGGAAAAGGTTCGTGAAGCTTTTAAGAAAATGAATTCCACTTGGACTATCAATGAAAGTGTGGTTCGTGACAATAGTACGGCCCATTATGGACGTGTTGAAACAGCTATCTCCTTCCTGCGTAGTAGCATGGAGACTGAGCCTACGGATTTTAATTCTATCCAGACTTCCTTTGAGGACTTAAAAAAGGCTATAGATGTTTTTGTAACAGGAAAAGAAGTTGTAGCAACATCTTCTGATTTGACTCTCAAAGATGGCATTGCCCTTTTGAAGAAGGCTTTGGAACAATTCCAAGCTGGTGACCAAGCATTAGGAGCAGCTAGTATGAAGGAATTTATTACTATCTGGCCAACGATTGAGGGTTCTGTTAGCACGACCAATCCTTCCCTCTATACACGAGTGGAGAGGGAAAGCCCTGTGATTATGGTCAAGGGAAGCGAAAAGGAATACCAAGAAAAATTAGAAAAACTGATTGCAGATTTATCACAAATTGATACTAGCGCACGTTACAATGCCTTTGATGCTATGCTGATCCTCTTGAGAGAAGGAGTAGAAGCTCTCTTAATCGTTATGACCTTGGTGACAACCTTGAAAGCAGCCAAGTTGCGAAAAGGCCTCAAGTGGGTTTATGGTGGTGCTATCACAGGAATCATGGCCAGTCTGGTCATTGCTTTCATCCTGCAAACTGCCTTTCCAGCAGTTACATCAGGCTCCAATCGTGAAATCATCGAAGGAGCAGTTGGGATTTTTGCGGTAGCTATGATGATTGTGATTGGAATCTGGCTCCATAGCAAATCCTCAGTCAAAAAATGGAATGCCTTTATGGAGTCACAAATGGAAACAGTGACCAAAACAGGCTCTTTTATTTCCATGTTTGCCCTCAGTTTTCTAGCTGTTTTCCGTGAGGGAGCAGAAACCATTCTCTTTTATGTTGGGATTTCACCAAGAATTTCCAGCTTTGAGTTTGTCTTGGGGATTTCACTTGCCTTGCTGGTTCTGATAATTATTGCCCTTGTGATGAACAAGGCCAGTCAATTTTTCCTGCCACATAAGGTCTTCTTTATCCTGACTTGGATGATTTATGCCCTAGCCTTCAAGATGCTGGGAGTTAGTGTCCATGCTCTTCAGTTGACCAATATGGCTCCTAACCACTTGCTGACAGGATTTCCAACAATCGACCTTCTTGGAATTTATCCAAGTTGGGAAGGCTTGGTCAGTCAGCTAATCTTTGTTGTTATCGTTTTGATTGTCACTTTCAGACAGGGTGAAGAATAGATGGATAGAAAAGAATTGACAATCGTTGAACATCTGGTAGAATTTAGAAAGAGATTATTGGCAGTGGTCATTTGTTTCTTTTTGGTATTCTGTGTTTCTCTGCTTTTTGCAGACCAGATTTATCAGTATGTGACCCAATCTTTTCAGCAAAAGTTGATTGTTTTAGGTCCTAATGATATTTTATGGATATACATACGTTTGGCTAGTCTGATGGCCTTTACCATCACCCTACCTTATACAGTTTATCATATTTGGTCTTTCATCAAACCTGGTTTAAGAAAGGAAGAAGCTAGAGCAATTTTTGCCTATATTCCAGCTAGTTTCCTTTGTTTTCTAGTTGGACTGGCTTTTGGTTTTTACTTTGTAACACCAGCCTTACTTCAGGTTTTATTAGGGCTAGGAGAAGGACTATTTGAAACACAGTTAACAGCTCAAAATTATCTGTCCTTTGTTTTTCAAACGACTTTGCCCTTGGCTCTGATTTTTGAATTGCCAGTTATCATTGCCTTTTTGACGTCAATTGGACTCATTGAACCAGAATTATTGATTGCTTATCGCCGATATGCTTATTTTATTTTATTGGTACTCGCAGTCATCTTGACACCAGCTGACTTTGTCAGCGATTTGGCAATGACTGCCCCCTTGATATTACTCTATGAATTGAGTATTGCTATCAGCAAACACATTATGAAACGCAAGCAGAAAGGAGAGAGAAATGGGAATTTTACGTGATATCGGAGCACCAGGATTGATTATTATCGTTTTAGGAGCTCTCTTGATCTTCGGACCAAAGCGATTGCCTGAACTAGGCGAGTCAATCGGTAAAATGCTGTCTGAATTTAAAAAAGCAGTTAAAGGAACTGAAAATCAAGATAAGAAAGATTAAGACTGGTGAGTTTTACTAAAAATAAGAAGTTAGGAAGTGTGTCTCTATTGGACATTTATCATTTCCTAGCTTTTTCTTGTATTAAGAAAATATAAATTTAAGCTTTCTTTAAGAAAACTATATTATTCTGAAGAACTCTAAAATTTCACAGCCATTTATTAGTAATGACTATTGAATTCCTAGTCACTACTAGAAATGGACTAGTTTGTTTGAATAATGGAACTGCTTAATCCTCCTATTCTAGAACGGGATGACTAGTATTTCTTTTATGATAGGACTAGATTGTGGTATAATAGAGAGAATAAGTTTTTTTAGTAAGACAAAGGAGAAAATAGATGATTTATGCAGGAATTCTTGCCGGTGGAACTGGCACACGTATGGGAATCAGTAATTTGCCAAAACAATTTTTAGAGCTAGGTGGTCGACCTATTTTGATTCATACAATTGAAAAATTTGTCTTGGAACCAAGTATTGAAAAAATTGTGGTTGGGGTTCATGGAGACTGGGTTTCCCATGCAGAGGATCTTGTAGATAAATATCTACCTCTTCATAAGGATCGTATCATCATTACAAAAGGTGGTGCTGACCGTAATACGAGTATTGAGAAAATCATTGAAGCCATTGATGCTTATCGTCCGCTTACTCCAGAGGACATCGTTGTTACCCACGATTCTGTTCGTCCATTTATTACGCTTCGCATGATTCAGGACAATATCCAACTTGCTCAAAATCATGACGCAGTGGACACAGTGGTAGAAGCGGTTGATACTATCGTTGAAAGTACTAACGGTCAATTTATTACAGATATTCCAAATCGTGCTCATCTCTATCAAGGACAAACACCTCAAACATTCCGTTGCAAGGACTTCATGGATCTTTACGGTTCTCTCTCTGCCGAAGAGAAAGAAATCTTAACAGATGCATGTAAAATCTTTGTAATCAAAGGAAAAGATGTAGCCTTGGCTAAGGGTGAATATTCAAATCTGAAAATTACTACAGTAACAGATTTGAAGATTGCAAAAAGCATGATTGAGGAAGAGTAATAAAATGATTAATCAAATTTACCAACTAACAAAGCCTAAGTTTATCAATGTCAAATATCAGGAAGAGGCTATTGACCAAGAGAATCATATCCTCATCCGCCCTAATTATATGGCGGTCTGTCATGCGGATCAGCGTTACTACCAAGGAAAACGTGATCCGAAGATTTTGAATAAAAAACTTCCAATGGCAATGATTCACGAGTCATGTGGAACCGTTATTTCTGACCCAACAGGAACCTATGAGGTTGGTCAAAAAGTTGTCATGATTCCCAATCAGCCTCCTATGCAGAGTGATGAAGAATTCTATGAAAACTACATGATAGGGACCCATTTCTTGTCTAGTGGCTTTGATGGCTTTATGAGAGAATTTGTTTCTCTCCCTAAAGATCGTGTGGTGCCTTATGATGCTATCGAAGATACGGTTGCAGCCATTACAGAGTTTGTCAGTGTCGGTATGCATGCTATGAATCGCTTATTGACACTTGCTCATAGCAAGCGGGACCGAATCGCCGTTATCGGAGATGGAAGTTTAGCTTTTGTGGTTGCCAATATTATCAACTATACTTTGCCAGAAGCAGAGATCGTGGTTATTGGTCGTCATTGGGAAAAATTGGAACTTTTCTCATTTGCCAAAGAATGCTATATTACTGATAATATTCCTGAAGATTTGGCCTTTGACCATGCTTTTGAGTGTTGTGGTGGTGATGGTACTGGACCAGCTATTAATGACTTGATTCGCTACATTCGTCCTCAGGGAACGATTCTCATGATGGGAGTTAGTGAGTATAAAGTCAATCTCAATACACGCGATGCGTTAGAAAAAGGTTTGCTCTTGGTTGGTTCCTCTCGTTCTGGTCGCATCGATTTTGAAAATGCAATCCAAATGATGGAAGTCAAGAAATTTGCCAATCGTCTTAAAAATATCCTTTATCTAGAAGAACCTGTAAGAGAAATTAAAGATATTCACCGTGTCTTTGCGACCGATTTAAACACAGCCTTTAAAACAGTGTTTAAGTGGGAAGTATAGGTGCTGGAGGTTAATTGTGGAGAAAATCATTAAAGAAAAAATTTCTTCCTTACTTAGTCAAGAAGAGGAAGTCCTCAGTGTTGAACAACTGGGGGGAATGACCAATCAAAACTATTTGGCCAAAACAACAAATAAGCAGTACATCGTTAAGTTCTTTGGTAAAGGGACTGAAAAGCTGATCAATCGTCAAGATGAAAAGTACAATCTTGAACTACTTAAAGATTTAGACCTAGATGTCAAAAATTATCTTTTTGATATTGAAGCTGGTATCAAAGTAAATGAGTATATTGAATCTGCGATTACGCTTGATTCAACGTCAATCAAGACCAAATTTGATAAAATTGCTCCAATATTACAAACTATTCATGCTTCTGGCAAGGAATTAAGAGGAGAATTTGCTCCGTTTGAAGAAATCAAAAAATACGAATCCTTGATTGAAGAGAAAATCCCTTATGCCAACTATGAAGCAGTTAGAGAAGAAGTCTTCTCTTTAGAGAAAAGACTGGCTGACTTAGGTGTTGACAGAAAATCTTGTCATATCGATTTGGTGCCTGAAAACTTTATCGAATCACCTCAAGGACGACTTTATCTGATTGACTGGGAATATTCATCAATGAATGATCCAATGTGGGATTTGGCTGCCCTCTTTTTAGAATCTGAATTCACTCCCCAAGAGGAAGAAGCTTTCTTATCTCACTATGAGAGTGACCAAACACCTGTCTCTCGTGAAAAGATTGCTATTTATAAAATTTTACAAGATACCATTTGGAGTCTATGGACAGTCTATAAGGAAGAGCAAGGCGCAGATTTTGGTGATTATGGTGTGAATCGTTATCAAAGAGCTGTTAAAGGTCTAGCTTATTATGGAGGTTCTGATGAAAAATAAAAATGGAGTTTCTTTTGGTCTACTCTCAGGTATTTTCTGGGGGTTAGGTCTAACGATCAGTGCTTATATCTTTTCGATTTTTACAGATTTGTCACCCTTTGTGGTAGCCGCTGCTCATGATTTCTTGAGTATCTTTATCTTACTAGCTTTTCTCTTGGTAAAAGAAGGAAAAGTTCGTCTCTCAATTTTCTTAAATATTCGCAATGTTAGTGTTATCATCGGAGCCTTACTAGCAGGCCCTATCGGTATGCAGGCCAATCTTTATGCAGTTAAGTATATCGGAAGTTCTTTAGCTTCATCTGTATCAGCTATTTACCCTGCGATTTCAGTTTTATTGGCTTTCTTCTTCTTGAAGCACAAGATTTCGAAAAATACTGTGTTTGGGATTATCTTGATTATTGCAGGGATTATTGCCCAGACCTATAAGGTTGAACAGGTCAATTCCTTCTATATTGGGATTCTCTGTGCTTTAGTTTGTGCTATTGCATGGGGAAGTGAGAGTGTTCTCAGCTCCTTTGCTATGGAAAGTGAATTGAGTGAAATCGAAGCCCTCTTAATCCGTCAAGTGACTTCATTCTTGTCCTATCTTGTGATTGTGCTCTTCTCTCATCAGTCATTTGCAGAAGTGGCCAATGGACAATTGTTAGGTCTTATGATTGTCTTTGCAGCCTTTGATATGATTTCTTACTTGGCTTATTATATCGCTATCAATCGCTTGCAACCAGCCAAGGCTACAGGCTTGAACGTGAGCTATGTAGTATGGACTGTCTTGTTTGCAGTTGTTTTCTTGGGTGCACCGTTAGATATGCTGACAATTATTACGTCACTTGTCGTCATTGCTGGAGTTTATATTATTATTAAAGAATAAAGGAGATTCGTGTGAAAGCCATCATCTTAGCAGCGGGATTGGGAACTCGCTTGCGTCCTATGACTGAAAATACCCCTAAAGCCTTGGTTCAGGTTAATCAAAAACCCTTGATTGAATACCAAATTGAGTTTCTCAAAGAGAAAGGAATTAACGACATCATCATTATCGTTGGTTACCTTAAAGAACAATTTGATTACTTAAAAGAAAAATATGGTGTTCGCCTCGTTTTCAATGATAAATACGCTGACTACAATAACTTTTACTCTCTCTATCTTGTAAAAGAAGAATTAGCTAACAGTTACGTTATCGATGCCGATAATTATCTCTTTAAAAATATGTTCCGCAATGATTTGACACGTTCTACTTATTTTAGTGTTTATCGTGAAGATTGTACCAACGAATGGTTCTTGGTCTATGGAGATGACTACAAGGTTCAAGACATTATTGTTGATAGCAAAGCTGGTCGTATCCTGAGTGGTGTATCCTTCTGGGATGCTCCAACTGCAGAAAAGATTGTCAGCTTTATCGACAAGGCTTATGCAAGTGGTGAATTTGTTGACCTCTATTGGGATAATATGGTTAAGGATAATATCAAAGAACTAGATGTCTATGTTGAAGAATTAGAAGGCAACAGCATCTATGAAATCGATAGTGTCCAAGATTATCATAAATTGGAAGAAATTCTTAAAAACGAAAATTAAAGATTCCAACATCTGGCTAAAATAGTCGGATGTTTTTTTGATTTTTTACGAATAAATAGATGAGTAGAAAAAGAAATGGAGATATTTATGAAAATCACAAACTATGAAATCTATAAGTTAAAAAAATCAGGTTTGACCAATCAACAGATTTTGAATGTCCTAGAATACGGTGAAAATGTTGATCAAGAACTGTTGTTAGGTGATATTGCAGATATATCAGGTTGCCGAAATCCAGCTGTTTTTATGGAACGTTATTTTCAGATAGATGATGCGCATTTGGAGAAAGAATTTCAAAAATTTCAATCTTTCTCTATTTTAGATGACTGTTACCCTTGGGATTTGAGTGAAATATATGATGCGCCTGTACTTTTATTTTACAAGGGAAATCTGGATCTCTTGAAATTTCCTAAGGTAGCAGTCGTAGGAAGTCGTGCTTGTAGCAAACAGGGAGCGAAGTCAGTTGAAAAAATCATTCAGGGCTTGGAAAATGAACTGGTTATTGTCAGTGGATTAGCCAAGGGAATTGACACAGCAGCTCATATGGCAGCTCTCCAGAATGGTGGAAAAACCATTGCAGTTATTGGAACAGGGCTGGATGTGTTTTATCCTAAAGCCAATAAACGCTTGCAAGACTACATCGGAAATGACCATCTGGTTCTTAGTGAGTATGGGCCTGGTGAACAACCTCTGAAATTTCATTTTCCTGCCCGTAATCGCATCATTGCTGGACTTTGTCGTGGTGTGATTGTAGCAGAGGCTAAGATGCGCTCGGGGAGTCTCATTACTTGTGAGCGAGCAATGGAAGAAGGCCGCGATGTTTTTGCTATTCCTGGTAGCATTTTAGATGGACTATCAGACGGTTGTCATCACTTGATTCAAGAAGGAGCAAAATTGGTCACCAGTGGGCAAGATGTACTTGCGGAATTTGAATTTTAGGACGAAAGTTCGCTTACTAGACAAACTTTTCTTCTATATATAGTAGCTAAGTCTTGACAGTTATGGCAAAATGGTTTACACTTTATAAAGTTTATTACTTTGAAAAGGTGTGATACTGTGGCTACGGCAACAAAAAAGAAAAAATCAACAGTTAAAAAAAATCTAGTCATCGTGGAGTCGCCTGCTAAGGCGAAAACGATTGAGAAATATCTAGGCAGAAATTACAAGGTTTTAGCCAGTGTCGGGCATATCCGTGATTTGAAGAAATCCAGTATGTCCGTTGATATTGAAAATAATTATGAACCGCAATATATCAATATCCGAGGAAAAGGTCCTCTCATCAATGACTTGAAAAAAGAAGCTAAAAAAGCTAATAAAGTCTTTCTTGCGAGTGACCCGGACCGTGAAGGAGAAGCGATTTCTTGGCATTTGGCTCATATTCTCAACTTGGATGAAAATGATGCCAACCGTGTGGTCTTCAATGAAATCACCAAGGATGCAGTCAAAAATGCTTTTAAAGAACCGCGCAAGATTGATATGGACTTGGTAGATGCCCAACAAGCTCGTCGTGTTTTGGACCGCTTGGTAGGCTATTCGATTTCGCCTATTTTGTGGAAAAAGGTCAAGAAGGGTTTGTCAGCAGGGCGCGTACAGTCCATTGCCCTTAAACTCATCATTGACCGTGAGAATGAAATCAACGCCTTCCAGCCTGAAGAATACTGGACAATTGATGGTGTCTTTAAGAAGGGAACCAAGCAATTTCAGGCTTCCTTCTATGGAGTGGATGGTAAAAAGCTAAAACTGACTAGTAATGATGAGGTCAAGGAAGTCTTATCTCGTCTGACCAGTAAAGACTTTTCAGTGGATCAGGTGGATAAGAAAGAGCGCAAACGCAATGCTCCATTACCCTATACCACTTCATCTATGCAGATGGATGCTGCCAATAAAATCAATTTCCGTACTCGAAAAACCATGATGGTTGCGCAACAGCTTTATGAAGGGATTAATATTGGTTCTGGTGTTCAAGGTTTAATTACCTATATGCGTACTGATTCGACTCGTATCAGTCCTGTAGCTCAGAACGAAGCAGCAAGCTTCATTACGGACCGTTTTGGTAGCAAGTATTCTAAGCATGGTAGCAAGGTCAAAAATGCATCAGGTGCTCAGGATGCCCATGAGGCTATTCGCCCGTCTAGTGTCTTTAATACACCGGAAAGTATTGCTAAGTATCTGGACAAGGATCAGCTCAAGCTTTATACCCTTATCTGGAATCGTTTTGTAGCTAGCCAGATGACAGCTGCTGTCTTTGATACCATGGCTGTTAAATTGTCTCAAAATGGAGTTCAATTTGCTGCAAATGGTAGTCAGGTTAAGTTTGATGGTTATCTTGCCATTTATAATGATTCTGACAAGAATAAGATGTTACCAGATATGGCTGTGGGAGATGTGGTCAAACAGGTCAATAGCAAACCAGAGCAACATTTCACCCAACCACCTGCCCGTTATTCTGAAGCGACCCTTATCAAGACCTTGGAGGAAAATGGAGTTGGACGTCCGTCAACCTACGCGCCAACCATTGAAACCATTCAGAAACGTTATTATGTTCGCCTTGCATCCAAACGTTTTGAACCGACAGAGTTGGGGGAAATTGTCAACAAGCTCATCGTTGAATATTTCCCAGATATCGTAAACGTAACCTTTACAGCTGAAATGGAAGGCAAGCTGGATGATGTCGAAGTCGGAAAAGAGCAGTGGCAACGTGTTATAGACTCCTTTTACAAACCATTCTCTAAAGAAGTGGCCAAGGCTGAAGAAGAAATGGAAAAAATCCAGATCAAGGATGAACCAGCTGGATTTGATTGTGAAGTGTGTGGCAGTCCAATGGTTATTAAACTTGGTCGTTTTGGTAAGTTCTACGCTTGTAGCAATTTCCCAGATTGCCGTCATACCCAAGCAATCGTGAAAGAGATTGGTGTTGAGTGTCCAAGTTGTCATCAGGGACAAATCATTGAGCGTAAAACCAAACGTAACCGCCTCTTCTATGGTTGCAATCGCTATCCAGACTGTGAATTTACCTCTTGGGACAAGCCTGTTGGTCGTGACTGTCCAAAATGTGGCAACTTCCTCATGGAGAAAAAAGTCCGTGGTGGTGGCAAGCAGGTTGTATGTAGTAATGGCGACTACGAAGAAGAAAAGATTAAATAAGAGGAGAGTCCTGAAAGTTAATTTCAGGCTCTTTTGGTTAGAACTTGACAAAATTCACCATTGTATGCGAAACTAGAAGAAGATTATTTTAACTAGGAGAAGTTATGCGTATTATTTATCTGATAATTGGTTTTTTATCACTGGTCTTGGCTATTGTTGGGGTTGTTTTACCCTTGTTGCCTACAACGCCTTTTCTTTTGTTGTCTATTGCTTGTTTCTCAAGAAGTTCCAAGCGCTTCGAAGATTGGCTTTATCATACCAAGCTCTATCAAGCATATGTAGCTGATTTTCGCGAGACCAAGTCCATTGCGCGTGAACGAAAGAAAAAAATCATCGTATCTATCTACATCTTGATGGGAATTTCCATTTATTTTGCCCCTCTTTTATCAGTAAAAATCGGTCTGGGAGCTTTGACCATCTTTATCACCTATTATCTCTTCAAGGTCATTCCAGACAAAGAATAGTTAAAATAGTAGTTATTTGCCTTGATAAAATTGAAAGCATATTTACAATAATATGATATAATAAATTCAAAGTAATAATCAAGGAGAATCAAATGATCTACGAATTTTGTGCTGAAAATGTGACCTTGCTTGAAAAAGCGATGCAGGCTGGAGCTCGTCGAATCGAACTCTGTGACAATCTAGCAGTTGGTGGGACAACTCCCAGCTATGGAGTGACCAAGGCAGCGGTTGAATTGGCAGCTAACTACGATACGACCATCATGACCATGATTCGTCCACGTGGTGGCGACTTTGTCTATAATGACCTAGAAATTGATATCATGTTAGAAGACATTCGGTTGACCGCTCAGGCTGGAAGTCAAGGGGTTGTATTTGGGGTTTTAACTGCTGATAAGAAGTTGGATAAGCCTAATCTTGAGAAGTTAATAGCTGCATCAAAAGGAATGGAAATTGTCTTTCACATGGCCTTTGATGAATTGAGCGAAGAAGACCAGTTAGAAGCTATTGACTGGCTCAGCCAAGCTGGTGTCACTCGTATCCTGACTCGCGCTGGTGTATCTGGCGACTCTCTAGACAAACGTTTTGCTCACTATCACAGAATTTTAGAGCATGCTAAAGGTAAGATTGAAATTCTACCAGGTGGGGGGATTGACCTTGACAACCGTCAAACCTTTATTGACCGGCTGGGCGTGACACAATTGCATGGAACCAAGGTTGTCTTTTAAAAAATAGAAAGGAACTGCTAGCTTTTGGTAGCAGTTTTCACTTATGTTTGAAATTTTTAAATCCTATCAGTTTAATCAAGAAAAGGCTCGTGCCTATGGTTTTGTAGAAAATGGGGGAGTCTGGACCTATAGTTGCCAGATTTTGCAAGGTGACTTTGTCATGACTGTATCCATCACTGCTGATAATGTGAGTTTTCAGGTCTTTGATCAGGAAACGGGCGACCTCTATCCTCAAGTCCATATGGAAAGTTTTAAAGGAAGTTTTGTTGCAAGTGTCCGTGAAGCTTGTCTGGAGATTCTTTACCAGATTCGGAAGGCTTGTTTTGAGATACAGGATTTTATCTGTCCTCAGACTAAGCGAATCATGATTCAAGTTCAGGAAAAGTATGGAAATCAGTTGGAGTATCTGTGGGAGAAATCGCCTGATACGGCAGTGTTAAGACATGAAAGTAATAAAAAGTGGTATGCCGTCTTGATGAGAATCTCTTGGGATAAGCTGGAAAAGGGTAGAGAAGGATTAGTGGAAGCAGTCAACCTCAAGCATGAACAAGTAGCTGACTTACTTTCAAAAAAGGGAATTTATCCAGCCTTTCATATGAACAAACGCTACTGGATTAGTGTGGCTTTTGATGATACTTTGTCAGATGAAATGGTACTGGAATTGATAGAAAAAAGTTGGAATTTAACTTCTAAAAAATGAAACATTTCAACAATTTTCAATTAGCTAAATATTCTATACTGAAGAAATTTTCAGAAAATATTTGATTTTTTCTTGACAAGTGCTTTTGCCTATGCTAAAATACTAAACAAGATATCAAACGAAGGAGAAAGTCAAACATGAGAACAGCTAAGTTTAATCAATTTGCTTTGTTGTTGAGGTACTCGGGCTAGTGCAAAAAGCATTAGTCCTGTTTGGCTTACCAAGCGGGAGTAAATCAACATCTCGCTTGGATTTCTAAGCGAGATGTTTTTTTAAAACCATATTTGGAAAAGGGGAAATCTTATGCGAACAGTTGAATTTCTAGATACCAGCCTTCGGGATGGAGAACAGACACCTGGTGTTAATTTTTCAATCAAGGAAAAAATAGCCATTGCAAGACAGCTGGAGAAATGGGGCATTTCAGCAATTGAAGCTGGTTTTCCAGCTGCGAGTCCTGATTCATTTACGGCAGTGCAGGAGATTGCTAAGGCCTTGAAGAAAACAGCGGTGACTGGTTTGGCCCGCTCTGTCAAGTCTGATATTGATGCTTGTTACGAGGCACTCAAGGATGCCAAGTATCCACAGGTTCATGTCTTTATCGCTACCAGTCCGATTCATCGTAAGTATAAGCTCAATAAGAGCAAGGAAGAGATTTTGGAAGCTATTAAGGAGCATGTTTCTTATGCCCGTTCTAAGTTCGAGATTGTCGAGTTCTCTCCTGAGGATGCGACTCGAACAGAGTTGGATTTCCTCTTGCAAGTTGTTCAAACGGCGGTCGATGCAGGCGCATCTTATATCAATATCCCTGACACGGTAGGATTTACCACTCCAGAGGAATATGGTGCTATCTTCAAATACTTGATTGAGAATGTCAAGACGGATCGTCAGATCATCTATTCACCTCACTGTCATGATGACCTTGGAATGGCAGTGGCTAATAGCCTTGCTGCTGTCAAGAATGGTGCAGGACGTGTTGAAGGGACTATCAACGGTATTGGGGAGCGAGCTGGAAATGCTGCCTTGGAAGAAATAGCAGTGGCTCTCAATATTCGCCAAGATTACTATCAAGCAGAAACTAGTATTGTTTTAAATGAAACCATCAATACTTCTGAAATGGTTTCTCGCTTCTCAGGAATTCCAGTTCCTAAAAACAAGGCTGTGGTCGGTGGCAATGCCTTCTCTCACGAATCTGGTATTCACCAAGACGGAGTCCTTAAAAATCCTCTTACTTATGAGATTATCACCCCTGAATTGGTCGGTGTCAAGAGTAATAGCCTTCCACTTGGAAAATTGTCAGGTCGCCATGCCTTTGTCGAGAAACTAAGAGAATTGGCGCTAGTTTTTACAGAAGAGGATATCAAGCCACTCTTTGCTAAGTTCAAGGCGTTAGCGGACAAGAAGCAAGAAATCACAGATGCAGATATTCGAGCTTTGGTAGCTGGAACCATGGTTGAGAATCCAGAAGGCTTCCACTTTGATGATTTACAACTACAAACCCATGCGGAAAATGACATTGAAGCACTCGTTAGCCTAGCCAATATGGATGGTGAGAAAGTCGAATTTAATGCGACAGGACAAGGATCTGTTGAGGCTATCTTTAACGCTATTGATAAGTTCTTCAATCAATCTGTTCGCTTGGTATCCTATACTATTGACGCTGTGACAGATGGAATTGATGCCCAAGCTCGGGTCTTGGTCACTGTTGAAAACAGAGATACAGAAACCATCTTTAACGCAGCAGGTCTTGATTTCGATGTGTTGAAGGCTTCGGCTATTGCCTACATCAATGCTAATACCTTTGTCCAAAAAGAGAATGCAGGTGAGATGGGACGTAGCGTTTCCTATCGCGACATGCCTAGTGTGTAAAGGAGAATGCTATGACAAAGAAATTAGTAGCTCTAGCAGGGGACGGAATCGGCCCAGAAATCATGGAGGCTAGTTTAGAGGTTCTGGAAGCTCTAGCTGAAAAAACAGGTTTTGATTATGAGATTGATAGACGACCTTTTGGAGGTGCAGGTATCGATGCTGCAGGGCATCCTTTACCTGATGAAACCCTCAAGGTATGTCGCGAAGCAGATGCCATTCTCCTAGCCGCTATCGGTAGTCCTCAGTATGATGGAGCAGCGGTTCGGCCTGAACAAGGTTTGCTGGCTCTCCGTAAGGAACTCAATCTCTATGCTAATATTCGCCCTGTAAAAATCTTTGACAGTCTCAAGCATTTGTCACCACTCAAACCAGAACGAATTGCTGGTGTAAACTTTGTCGCGGTGCGTGAGTTGACAGGCGGGATTTACTTTGGAGATCATATCCTTGAAGAGCGCAAAGCGCGTGATATCAATGACTATAGCTATGAGGAAGTGGAGCGGATTATTCGTAAAGCCTTTGAAATCGCAAGAAATCGCAGAAAAATCGTTACTAGTATCGATAAGCAAAATGTTTTAGCGACATCAAAACTCTGGCGGAAAGTAGCTGAGAAGGTCTCACAGGATTTCCCAGATGTGACCTTGGAACACCAGTTAGTGGACTCAGCTGCCATGCTCATGATTACCAATCCTGTCAAGTTTGATGTTATCGTAACGGAGAATCTTTTCGGAGATATTCTATCTGATGAATCAAGCGTTCTATCTGGCACGCTTGGAGTTATGCCATCAGCCAGTCATTCTGAAAATGGACCAAGCCTTTATGAGCCCATTCACGGTTCAGCACCTGATATCGCAGGGCAAGGAATTGCCAATCCTATTTCCATGATTTTATCAGTGGCCATGATGTTGAGAGATAGTTTCGGACGTCACGATGATGCAGAGCGTATCGAGCGTGCTGTTGAGGCCAGTTTGGCAGCAGGAATTTTAACGAGAGATATAGGAGGACAGGCTTCGACCAAGGAAATGACGGAAGCTATTATTGCAAGGTTATGAAGTTAGATGAAAAAATTACTCTTGCCCTCTTGATTTGGAATGTCATGGTTTTCTTGATTTATGGTATTGACAAATCCAAGGCAAGGAGAAGAGCTTGGCGCATCCCTGAGAAAATCTTACTTATTTTAGCCTTTACTTGTGGTGGTTTTGGGGCCTGGTTAGCAGGAATCATCTTTCATCACAAGACTCGAAAATGGTATTTTAAAACAGTTTGGTTTCTTGGGATGGTGACTACACTAGTAGCCTTATATTGTATTTGGAGGTAATGGATGGCAGGAAAATCGATTTTTGATAAATTATGGGACCGCCATGTCATCACAGGAGATGAGGGGCAGCCCCAACTCATTTATGTGGATCAGCACTATATCCACGAGGTGACCAGTCCACAGGCTTTTCAAGGATTACGAGACACAGGTCGTAGATTGAGACGACCAGACTTGACATTTGGAACCTTTGACCACAATGTCCCGACAGTTAATATCTACGATATTCGAGATGTCATTTCCAAGGCGCAAATTGATAAGCTAGCTGAAAATGTTGAGGAGTTTGGGATTGAACATGCGGCCCACGGTTCTGAAAAACAGGGAATCGTGCACATGGTGGGTCCAGAAACAGGACGAACCCAACCAGGAAAATTCATTGTCTGTGGAGACAGCCATACGGCAACCCACGGGGCTTTCGGAGCGATCGCCTTTGGAATTGGAACTAGTGAGGTCGAACATGTCTTTGCGACACAGACCCTCTGGCAGGTCAAACCTAAGAAAATGCTGGTGGAATTCACAGGAGTTCCTCAAAAAGGAGTTTATTCCAAGGATTTCATTTTAGCCTTGATTGCCAAGTACGGCGTTGCTTGCGGCGTTGGCTACGTGGTGGAATATCGTGGACAAGCTATTGATGCACTGAGCATGGAAGAGCGAATGACCATTTGCAATATGTCTATCGAGTTTGGATCTAAGATGGGAATCATGAATCCGGACCAAACCACCTATGATTATCTCAAGGGACGGGAATGTGTTCCAGAGGACTTTGAAGAGGCTGTGGCGGATTGGAAAACAATTGTCAGTGATGATAATGCCGTTTACGATAAGGTTATCCAGATGGATGTCTCAGACCTTGCTCCTATGGTGACCTGGGGAACCAACCCTGCTATGGGGGTTGACTTTGACAGCAGTTTCCCAGAAATTAAGGATATGAATGATGAGCGAGCCTACAATTACATGGACTTGGAGCCTGGTCAAAAGCCAGCTGATATTGAACTAGGCTATATCTTTATCGGTTCTTGTACCAATGCTCGTCTCAGCGACTTGCAACTGGCTGCGCGATTTGTTAAAGGGAAGAAAATTGCTCCTAATCTAACAGCTATCGTGGTTCCAGGCTCTCGTCCTGTCAAACGAGCTGCTGAGAAGTTGGGCTTAGACAAGGTCTTTCTAGATGCTGGTTTTGAGTGGAGAGACCCAGGTTGCTCTATGTGCCTAGGGATGAATCCTGACAAGGTACCTGATGGTGTTCACTGCGCCTCAACCAGCAATCGAAACTTTGAAGACAGGCAGGGATTTGGAGCTAAGACCCATCTCTGCAGTCCAGCCATGGCAGCTGCGGCAGCTATCGCAGGGCGATTTGTAGATGTTCGGCAAATGCCAGAAGCCCAGTAAGGAGAGGATATGGAGAAATTTACAGTTTATACGGGAACTACTGTTCCTCTTATGAATGATAACATTGATACTGACCAAATCCTTCCCAAGCAGTTTCTCAAGTTGATTGATAAAAAAGGCTTTGGTAAGTACCTCATGTATGCTTGGCGTTATTTGGATGACAAGTATACTGAGGATCCAGACTTTGTCTTTAACAGACATGAATACCGTAAAGCAACTATCCTCATCTCAGGGGATAACTTTGGGGCAGGATCTTCGAGGGAGCACGCCGCTTGGGCTCTAGCGGACTATGGTTTTAAGGTTGTGATTGCAGGATCTTTTGGGGACATTCATTACAATAATGAACTCAATAATGGCATGTTGCCTATTGTACAGCCCAGAGAGGTTAGAGAAAAGCTAGCCCAGCTTAAACCAACCGATCAGGTAACTGTGGACTTGGAACAACAAAAAATCATCTCACCAGTTGGAGAATTCACTTTTGAAATTGATAGCGAATGGAAACACAAACTCTTAAATGGTTTGGATGATATCGGTATTACCTTGCAGTATGAAGATTTGATTGCTGCTTATGAAAAACAACGACCAGCCTATTGGCAGGATTAGAAAAAATAGAAAAGGAAATAGAACTATGACAAAACATATTCAATGGAACGGAACACTTTCACAAGAAGGTTATGATATTTTAAAAGGGGAGGGCGGATGTATCGTTTGCCCTACAAAAGTTGGTTATATTATCATGACTAGTGACAAGGCTGGTCTTGAACGTAAGTTTGAAGCCAAAGAACGTAACCGTAACAAACCAGGTGTTGTTCTCTGCGGTAGCATGGATGAGCTTCGCGCTTTAGCACAACTCAACCCAGAAATTGAAGCCTTTTACCAAAAACATTGGGATGAAGATATTCTTCTTGGTTGTATCCTTCCTTGGAAACCAGAAGCCTTTGAAAAACTAAAAGCATACGGGGATGGCCGTGAAGAACTGATGACTGACGTGCGTGGTACTAGCTGTTTTGTTATCAAATTTGGGAAAGCTGGTGAACAATTGGCTGCCAAACTTTGGGAAGAAGGCAAGATGGTTTATGCCTCATCAGCTAACCCATCTGGAAAAGGAAACCGTGGTAAAGTAGAAGGTATTGGAGAACGTATCGAAGGGGCAGTGGACCTTGTCATTGAGGCAGATGACTACGTTGCTTCTATCCAGCCTGACAAAACGATTGAAACTCGCTATGAGCAAGGTGTGATGGTCTCTATGGTTGATAAAGACGGCAAACTCATCCCAGAACAAGGAGGAGCACGTTCAACTTCACCAGCTCCAGTTGTAATCCGTAAAGGGCTTGACATTGATAAAATTATGATGCACCTGTCAGATACCTTTAACTCATGGGACTATCGTCAGGGCGAGTATTATTAGGAGAAAAAAAGTCTAGTGTTATGAGGGAATACCCTACTCTACACTAGGCTTTTCTTTAGAAATTCTTTTCTTTTTCTATAGGATATGGTATGCTAGAAGAGTAGTTGATATCAATAGATTATATAGTCTTAAACAATAAAAAAGAAGGAGATATTAAGATGAATCAAGATGTGAGCTTAGATAATTTTTGTGAATGGTTAATTAAGGAAAGAAAGAATTTTGAAAATAAGTTAAAAGATGATTGTATTAAAAGTCAAAACTTACTAAAGGAATTTTTAAATGATTGGCCTTTAGATAACTTAAAAAACATATCGTTAGATGAATATATAAAATTGGGTAAAGATATTAACACGGGAGGAAAATATTCAAATTTGTACATGAGTATTGGTGGTGGTACTTCGGCAAAAAAATTTTTGATTTCACAAAATAAGGATAAAAATGACTATAAAATAACAAATGGTAAATACGAAGACACAATTGAAAAAGAGGCTGCAACTATTTACTTTAATGAATTGAGGAAAGATTTAGTTGATATCCTTCAAAAAGGAATTAATCTTGAATTTGATAAAATTAAAAGCACAAATCGATTTTTTAATTGTCCTGCAATGATTATTAAACTTTTGAGTATATATTCAAATTCGAATAAAGGAGTTCACGGGAAGCGTAGCTATTTTAGTTTTAATAATGGGAATAGATATAAAAAAATTTTTGATCAATTATTACCGAATAAGAATGATGTATATGCTCAAAATCATGAAATTACTAAATATGTTGATGAAAAAGTTCCAAATTTAGATCAAGTCATTTTATCTTATTCTATTCATAGATATGTCGAGGCGATGAATAATAACAATAATAACGATAATAATGATATTAATAAACAAGAAAGAGAAAAAAATCAAATGTCATATAGTGATATTCTAAAAAAGTCTCCAAACCTTATTCTTCGTGGTGCACCTGGTACAGGAAAAACACACCTTGCTATTGATATTGCAAACGAATTAACAGATGGCAACAAAGATCAAATCGGCTTTGTACAGTTTCACCCATCTTATGACTATACGGATTTTGTAGAGGGATTGAGACCAGTATCTAATGGAGATGGTACCATTGAGTTTAAACTAGTAGATGGTATCTTTAAGAAGTTTTGTCAGAAAGCTAGAGACGTTAAGAAAACCGGAGGAAAAGATAAATTTGTCTTCATCATCGATGAAATCAACCGTGGTGAGATTTCTAAGATTTTTGGAGAACTCTTTTTCTCAATTGATCCTGACTATCGTGGCGAAAAGGGAAGTGTCTCTACCCAATATGCTAATTTACATGAAACTGATGAGAAATTTTATATCCCTGACAATGTCTATATTATCGGAACCATGAATGATATAGACAGATCTGTTGATACTTTCGATTTTGCTATGCGTCGTCGTTTCCGATTTGTTGAAGTTACGGCTGAAAGTCAACTTTATATTCTAGATAAAGAACTAGGTGAGCGTGCTGAAGAAGCTAAAACTCGACTAAGGAATTTGAATGCTGCTATTGAAAACGTTCAGGAATTAAACAGTCATTACCATATCGGACCAAGTTATTTCCGTAATTTAAAAAAATTGAAATATGATTATGAAATACTTTGGTCTGATTATCTCAAACCACTTTTGGAAGATTATGTACGTGGTTCTTATGATGAAGCTGAAACTCTAGAAACATTGAAAAAAGCATTCGATCTGACAAAGAATGAGCAAAAAGATCAGGCAGTAGCTGATGACAATGAAGGCGATGAAAACGATGATGCGGATCACTGATAATCAACACAAGATTGTTAAAGAAGAATTTGTTGAAGAATATCCTAAACTAAGCAATCTTCTTTTAGACAGAACCTTGGAAAGTCTATCCCAAGATGAACGTGTTTTCATTTTTCCAAATGATTTGAAGAATTCTCCTGACTTAGAAAAGGACCAAAAAATCTTTGAAACAGTTAATCAGGAAATCAAGACAGGAAATGTGATTGGTTTTCTGGGTTGTGGTCAGGAAAGATTAACGATTTCCTCTCGTTTTTCTGATGAGAGTAATGACCATTTTTTGCATTATCTCTTACACAAGGTTCTTCATATCAATCTCACTAGTTTAGATGTTGCTTTGTCTCGTGAAGAGAGACTTTATCAACTTTTGATGTATCTCTTCCCCAAGTATCTACAAGCTGCTATTCGAAAAGGTCTTTATAAGGAATACCATCGATTTTCTCATAATGACAGTAATGTTAAGGGAGTGATTGATGTAAGAAACCATCTCAAGAAAAATCTTCCTTTCACGGGAAATATTGCCTACACAACGAGAGAGTTCACCTATGATAATCCCCTCATGCAGTTGGTCCGTCACACTATTGAATACATTAAGAACCAGAAAAGCATTGGTCAAGGGGTACTAGATAATCTCTCAACTAGTCGTGAAAACGTAGCTGAAATCGTGCGTGTAACGCCCTCTTATAAACTAGCTGATCGTGTTAAGATTATTCGGGGAAATCAATCTAAACCTATACGTCATGCATACTTTCACGAGTACAGAAAGTTACAAGAACTTTGTCTGATGATCCTAAATAGAGAGAAGCACGGTTTAGGATATCAAGATCAAAAGATCCATGGTATTCTTTTCGATGTTGCCTGGCTTTGGGAAGAGTATGTTCATACTTTGTTGCCAAAAGATTTTATCCATCCACGGAATAAAGATAAGACGGAAGGAATTTCAGTATTTTCTAGTCAAGAAAGAAAAGTATATCCAGATTTTTATCAAGAAGAGCTTAAAATAGTATTAGATGCTAAATATAAAAAGCTTGAAAAGGCTGAAAAAGGAATCAACCGTGAGGACTTATTCCAGCTGATTTCCTATTCTTATATTTTAAAAGCTGAGAAGGCTGGTCTTGTTTTTCCGAGCAAGGACAAGGTTGTTGATAATGAGATAGGAAAGCTAGCAGGTTATGGAGCTTTGTTGAAGAAATGGTCTATCCAAATCCCTCAGAAGTCTTCATCTTATCGTGAATTTTGTGAAATGATGGAAAACTCTGAAGAAACTTTTAAAAGGAATATTACTAAAGAAGTGGGGAGAAAATAATCTCTCCACTTTTTTGTCTTTGATATAAGTAAAACCCGAACAATATAATGTAATTTATAAAATTATTTGACAAAAACTGTACTTTAGTTTATAATGAATTAAGGAAACGTCGGAAAAGGCGTAGTGATGCGAGAGCATAGGTAGGTCATTACAAAAGAAACGAGACATCGATATGTTAAATGAATTTCCAATTTTTGATTATGAAGATATTCAATTGATTCCAAATAAATGTGTCATTAAAAGCCGTGCAGAAGCAGATACAAGTGTCACTCTAGGAAATCACACCTTTAAACTACCTGTTGTGCCAGCTAATATGCAGACAATTTTGGATGAAAATGTAGCAGAGCAACTGGCTAAAGGTGGTTACTTCTACATTATGCACCGTTTTGATGAGGCAGGACGCATTCCTTTTATTAAACGCATGCACGAGCAAGGGCTCATTGCTTCTATCTCTGTTGGTGTTAAGGATTATGAGTATGATTTCGTTAGCCAGCTCAAGGCTGATGCTCCTGAGTACATCACGATTGACATTGCCCATGGTCATGCAGATAGCGTGATTTCTATGATTCAACACATCAAGAAAGAATTGCCAGATACCTTTGTCATTGCTGGAAATGTGGGAACACCAGAAGCTGTGCGTGAATTGGAAAATGCTGGTGCGGATGCTACAAAGGTTGGAATTGGTCCGGGTAAGGTTTGTATCACCAAGGTCAAGACAGGTTTTGGTACAGGTGGTTGGCAGTTGGCTGCTCTCCGTTGGTGTGCTAAGGCTGCACGTAAACCGATTATCGCTGATGGAGGGATTCGCACTCACGGTGATATTGCCAAGTCTATCCGTTTCGGTGCCAGCATGGTCATGATTGGTTCCCTCTTTGCAGGACATATTGAAAGTCCAGGGAAAACGATTGAAGTCGATGGTGAACAGTTCAAAGAATATTATGGTTCAGCCTCACAATATCAAAAAGGTGCTTACAAAAATGTGGAAGGCAAACGTATCTTGCTTCCTGCTAAGGGTCATCTGCAAGACACTTTGACTGAGATGGAACAAGATCTTCAAAGTGCTATTTCTTATGCAGGTGGACGTCAGGTTGCTGACCTTAAACACGTTGATTATGTGATCGTGAAAAACTCTATCTGGAATGGGGATGCTTCCCACTAAGACGGGCTATCTCACTAGAAAAAAACTTGTTATTAGAGCAAATTTCTGTTATAATAAAACAAGTTTCCACCCTTAGTGTAATGGATATCACGTAAGATTCCGGTTCTTGAGATGGGGGTTCGATTCCCTCAGGGTGGATGTAAACATCCTAAGAAAGCCTTTAATAGGGCTTTTTTCTTTACACAGCCCTAAATTGGCCCTTAAAACTGAAAATCTCTTTCTAAAGAATGCGCAAATGCTTTCCAGTCCCGTTTTAGAGTGACTCAGGGGGCTTTTTTTGATATAATAAAAAGGACTGTTATCAGTTAGAAAGAGGTTGGTATGAAAGAATTACAAACTGTACTAAAGAACCATTTTGCAATCGAATTTGCAGACAAAAATTTACTGGAGACTGCCTTTACTCATACGAGTTATGCCAATGAGCACCGCCTCTTAAAAATTTCACACAATGAACGCTTGGAATTTTTAGGAGACGCTGTTCTACAGTTATTGATTTCAGAATATCTGTATAAAAAATATCCTAAAAAACCTGAGGGTGACTTGTCTAAACTCCGTGCCATGATTGTCCGTGAGGAGAGTTTGGCTGGTTTTGCGCGTGATTGCCAGTTTGACCAGTTTATTAAGCTTGGTAAGGGGGAAGAAAAATCGGGTGGTCGCAATCGTGATACCATTCTTGGTGATGCCTTTGAAGCCTTTCTCGGTGCCCTCCTTTTAGATAAGGATGTGGCCAAGGTCAAGGAATTTATTTATCAAGTCATGATTCCTAAGGTTGAAGCAGGCGAGTTTGAGATGATTACAGATTACAAAACCCATCTCCAAGAGTTACTTCAGGTCAATGGTGATGTAGCTATTCGTTATCAGGTGATTTCTGAAACAGGGCCTGCCCACGATAAGATCTTTGATGTAGAAGTTCTGGTTGAAGGCAAGAGCATTGGTCAAGGTCAAGGTCGTTCTAAGAAATTAGCAGAGCAGGAAGCTGCCAAAAATGCCGTTGAGAAAGGGCTGGATTCATGTATTTAAAGGAAATCGAAATTCAGGGATTCAAGTCTTTTGCTGATAAGACTAAGGTCGTCTTTGACCAAGGTGTGACGGCAGTTGTTGGACCCAATGGATCTGGAAAGTCAAATATCACAGAAAGCCTGCGATGGGCATTGGGAGAGTCCAGTGTTAAGAGCCTCCGTGGTGGCAAGATGCCAGACGTTATCTTTGCTGGAACTGAAAGCCGCAAACCACTCAATTATGCTTCTGTAGTTGTGACTTTGGATAATAATGACGGATTTATCAAGGATGCAGGCCAAGAAATCAGGGTAGAACGCCATATCTATCGTAGTGGTGATAGCGAATACAAGATTGACGGCAAGAAAGTCCGTCTACGTGATATTCATGATCTTTTCTTGGATACAGGTTTGGGACGAGATTCCTTCTCTATTATTTCTCAAGGGAAGGTTGAGGAGATTTTCAACTCCAAGCCTGAAGAACGGAGAGCTATTTTTGAAGAAGCTGCTGGAGTTTTGAAATACAAGACTCGCAGAAAAGAAACTGAGAGTAAACTGCAGCAAACTCAGGATAATCTGGATCGTCTAGAAGACATTATCTACGAGTTGGATAATCAAATCAAGCCTCTTGAGAAGCAAGCTGAAAATGCTCGTAAGTTTCTAGACTTAGAAGGTCAACGCAAGGCTATTTACTTGGATGTTTTGGTTGCTCAAATCAAGGAAAATAAGGCTGAACTAGAGTCGACAGAAGAAGAGTTGGCTCAGGTTCAGGAATTATTGACAAGTTATTACCAAAAGCGTGAAAAATTAGAAGAAGAAAATCAGAATCTCAAGAAGCAACGCCAAGATTTACAGGCTGAGATGGCCAAAGACCAAGGCAGTTTGATGGATTTGACCAGTCTGATTAGTGATTTAGAGAGAAAATTAGCCCTATCGAAATTAGAAACTGAGCAAGTAGCCCTGAATCAACAGGAAGCACAAGCCCGTTTGGCCTCTTTGGAAGATAAGAGAAAATCACTCAGCAAAGAAAAATCTGATAAGGAAAGCTCTTTAGCCCTTTTAGAAGAAAATCTAATCCAAAATAATCAAAAACTCAATCGATTAGAAGCTGAATTGCTGGCTTTTTCAGATGATCCTGATCAGATGATTGAGCTCTTACGTGAACGCTTTGTGGCGCTTTTACAGGAAGAAGCGGATGTCTCAAACCAACTGACACGCATCGAGAATGAGTTGGAAAATAGTCGTCAGCTTTCTCAAAAACAAGCAGACCAACTAGAAAAGCTCAAAGAACAACTGGCTTCAGCTAAAGAGAAGGCTAGTCAGCAAGAGGCTGAGCTTGAAACTGCCAAGGAGCAGGTTCGGAAATTATTGGCTGACTATCAAGCTATTGCCAAGGAGCAAGAAGAGCAGAAAACTTCCTATCAAGTTCAACAAAGTCAACTCTTTGACCGTCTGGACAGTCTTAAAAACAAGCAGGCTAGAGCTCAAAGTTTGGAAAATATCCTGAGAAATCATAGCAACTTTTACGCGGGTGTTAAGAGTGTTCTCCAAGAAAAAGACCGCCTTGGTGGGATTATTGGTGCAGTCAGTGAACACCTGACCTTTGATGTTCATTATCAAACTGCTCTAGAGATTGCGCTTGGAGCCAGCAGTCAGCATATCATCGTGGAAGATGAAAACGCGGCAACCAAGGCTATTGATTTCCTTAAACGAAATAGAGCCGGTCGTGCGACATTCCTTCCGTTGACGACTATCAAGGCGCGAACGATTTCTAGCCAGAATCAAGATGCTATCGCTGCAAGTCCGGGATTTCTGGGCATGGCAGATGAGTTGGTGAAATTCGATACTAGACTGGAAGCTATTTTCAAAAATTTGCTAGCTACGACGGCTATCTTTGATACTGTAGAACATGCGAGTGCAGCAGCTCGCCAAGTTCGTTATCAGGTTCGTATGGTGACTTTGGACGGCACAGAGTTGCGCACAGGAGGTTCCTATGCGGGTGGTGCCAATCGCCAAAATAACAGTATTTTTATCAAGCCAGAGCTGGAACAATTGCAAAAAGAAATTGCTAAAGAAGAAGCAAGCCTGCGTTTAGAAGAGGCGACTTTGAAGACCTTACAAGACCAGATGGCTAGATTGACCGAATCATTAGAAGCCATCAAATCTCAGGGTGAGCAGGCACGTATTCAGGAGCAAGGCTTATCCCTCGCTTATCAGCAAACCAGTCAGCAAGTTGAAGAACTGGAAACTCTTTGGAAACTACAAGTAGAGGAATTAGACCGTCTTTCTGACGGAGATTGGCAAGCAGACAAGGAAAAATGTCAAGAGCGCCTTGCTACAATCGCTAGTGACAAGCAAAATCTGGAGGCTGAGATTGAAGAGATTAAGTCTAACAAAAATGCCATCCAAGAACGTTATCAAAACTTGCAGGAAGAGGTAGCGCAAGCTCGATTGCTTAAGACAGAACAGCAAGGCCAAAAACGTTATGAAGTTGCTGATATTGAACGCTTAGGTAAGGAACTAAGTAATCTTGATCTTGAGCAAGAAGAAATTCAGCGCCTTCTTCAAGAAAAGGTTGATAATCTGGAGAAGGTTGATACAGAATTGCTCAGTCAACAGGCGGAAGAGGCCAAAACTCAGAAAACAAGTCTTCAACAAGGTTTGATTCGCAAGCAGTTTGAGTTGGATGATATTGAAGGGCAACTGGATGATATTGCTAGTCATTTGGATCAGGCTCGCCAACAGAATGAAGAGTGGATTCGCAAGCAAACACGTGCTGAAGCCAAGAAAGAAAAGATCAGCGAGCGCTTGCGCCATCTACAAAGTCAATTGACAGACCAGTATCAGATTAGCTATACTGAAGCACTAGAAAAGGCGCATGAGTTGGAAAATCTCAATCTGGCAGATCAAGAGGTTAAGGATCTAGAGAAGGCTATTCGCTCACTGGGTCCTGTCAATATAGAAGCTATTGAACAGTACGAAGAAGTCCACAACCGTTTGAATTTCCTAAATAGCCAGCGAGATGATATTTTGTCAGCGAAAAATCTGCTCCTTGAAACTATTACAGAGATGAATGATGAGGTCAAGGAACGCTTTAAATCAACCTTTGAAGCCATTCGTGAGTCCTTTAAAGTGACCTTCAAGCAGATGTTTGGTGGAGGTCAAGCAGACCTGATTTTGACTGAAGGAGACCTGCTGACAGCTGGGGTTGAGATTTCAGTCCAACCACCAGGTAAGAAAATCCAGTCGCTTAACCTCATGAGTGGTGGGGAAAAAGCTCTATCGGCTCTTGCCTTGCTCTTCTCCATTATCCGTGTCAAGACCATTCCATTTGTTATCTTGGATGAGGTAGAGGCTGCGCTGGATGAAGCCAATGTTAAACGTTTCGGAGATTACCTCAATAGATTTGACAAGGACAGCCAGTTTATCGTCGTAACCCACCGTAAGGGAACCATGGCAGCGGCTGATTCTATCTATGGCGTGACCATGCAAGAATCAGGTGTTTCAAAAATTGTTTCGGTGAAGTTAAAAGATTTGGAAGAAACAGTAGACTAGTTACCAAACGATAGCATCTCTTAGGAGGTGCTATTTTTTAAAACTAACATCTTGAATGATTTTTTAAGGTCAGTTCAGGGGCAAAAAACGACATTTGGGCTTTCCTTTTAGCGAAAAGGCTTTCTCTATGATATAATAGTTTCATGATTACAACAGTACCTATAAAAAATGAAAAAGATATTGCAGTACCGGATAAAACAGTTCTTGTATTAGGCTATTTTGATGGTATTCATAAGGGACATCAGAAGCTTTTTGAAGTAGCTAGCAAGGCTTCTATGCAAGATTATCTACCAGTTGTCGTGTTGACCTTTACAGAGTCCCCTAAGCTTGCTTTGCAACCTTACAAGCCAGAATTAATGCTTCATATTGTCAGCCATGAAGAACGAGAACATAAGATGAAATGGCATGGAGTAGAGGCTCTTTTCTTACTTGACTTTAGTAGTAAATTTGCTAGTTTAACGGGTCAAGAGTTCTTTGATACCTATGTTAGAGCATTAAAACCAGCGATTATTGTAGCGGGATTTGATTATACATTTGGTTCTGATAAGAAAACTGCTGATGATTTGAAGTACTATTTTGATGGAGAAATCATCATTGTTCCTCCTGTTGAGGATGAAAAGGGGAAAATCAGTTCTACTCGTATTCGTCAAGCTATTCTTGATGGAGATGTCAGGGAAGCTGGTCATTTACTTGGCACTCCTCTACCATCACGTGGAATGGTTGTTCATGGGAATGCTCGTGGACGGACTATCGGTTACCCAACAGCCAATCTAGTCCTAAGAGATCGAACCTATATGCCAGCAGATGGTGTCTACGTAGTCGATATTGAAGTGCAGCGTAAAAGATATCGTGGAATGGCGAGTGTCGGGAAAAATGTTACTTTCGACGGAGAAGAGCCACGTTTCGAAGTCAATATTTTCGATTTTTCAGATGACATTTACGGTGAAACAGTCATTGTCTACTGGCTGGACCGTGTCCGTGAAATGGTCAAATTTGACTCCGTTGATGAACTGGTAGACCAACTCCAGAAAGATGAAGAAATTGCTCGGAATTGGAAGGATGGAGAGTAGGAAATCGGAGCTTTATATAAAATTATCCATACTTTAGATTTTTATTTCTAAATAGAAAAAGTAGCCCTTTCCAGGCTACTTTTTTAAAACACGCGATACACATAGGGATTCTCTGGTTTATCGACTTTGGTAAAGCTATCGATTTCCAAGGTTGGGAGGTTTTGTTTGAGTTCTTTATGATAGTGATTGACGAGTTTTCCCTTGGCTGTTATCCAAGTATTATTTTCATATTGACGGGTATTTCCCTTGGTCAACAAACCATAGACACCAGAATCTGCGATACAGTGAATAATGCCGAAGCGGAACAGAAATTGGCTATTGGCATGACTGGGGTCGTTATAGACAAAGCCTGTAAACTGGACTGTCTTGCCTTCAAACTCATCTGGATAGTCGTAGATAGCCTCCATGACTTCCATATAGTTTTCGTTAGTAATGTAAATGCTATCTTGGGACAAGTATTTATCCGCCGCCGTTCGCATTTCCTTTTCATAAGCTGATTTTGAAAAATAAGAACTGGTATCTGGTTTCAAATATTGGCTTGTCGTCCCTTCACTTGTCTGAATGGCTTGATCCGTGCCTTCTGATAAGGGGAAATGATAGCCTTTGGCAGAAACGGTCTGAGAATCCAAGCTAACAGTTGGAAAAGTTAAGCCGACGATAATAGGAATAGCCAGAAGAGCAATACTCGTCACCTTCGCCAATCGGCTGTTCAGATGACTATGGGTTTTGACTTGCTTCATCCAGATATACAGTTGAACAATTGCCAAAATAAAGGAAAGTACCATGGAAATATAGGCCAGATAGGAATAGTGCATGTTGATGTACTGGTTTAATTTGCCCGACAGATGGAGATAAATGGTCAGTTCAAAATAGCCAGCTAAAACTAAAAATCGAATCATAGGATGACTCCAATCAAGAGAGAATACACTAAGACGACGAGAGTCACAATCGTAATGAAGTGACTGATAAATCGTGCTTTCAAGTAATTTTTCATCATGAGAATATTTTTGATATCCAGCATTGGACCAATGACGAGAAAGGCCAGAACTGGTGCAAAGCCGAAACTTGAGAGAAGAGAAGCGCCGATAAAGGCATCGGCCTCACTACAGAGCGACAGAAGAAAGGCCAAAAGCATCAAGAGCAGGATAGCAAAAAGAGGGGTCGCACTGATAGAGGTCAGAATCCGAGTCGGAACGTAGACCTGTATAACAGAGGCGAAGAGACAGCCAAATACCAAATAACGCCCCGTATCAAAAAATTCATC
This sequence comes from Streptococcus sp. NM, assembly GCF_003390135.1. Taxonomy (GTDB): domain Bacteria; phylum Bacillota; class Bacilli; order Lactobacillales; family Streptococcaceae; genus Streptococcus. The sequence continues at coordinate 757,425 of NZ_QUOS01000001.1, read as the reverse complement.
AATGGCTTGCACAAAGACCTGAAAAACTTTTTTTGCAGGACTAAAATGAGAAAAATCGTGCTCATGACAGGAAAAACGATTTTCTTTTTGAATCGGTTCTTGCCAGAAAAATCCTAGAAAAATCCCAAGTATCACAGCTACAAGAATGGAACCAAGAGCTCGTAACAGAGCGACGTGGAAGGAGTTGCCAAAGGCAGAATAGGTCGCAAAGAGAACAATAGGATTGATAACAGGCGCTGTTACGAGAAAGGGAACTGCCGTGTAACTGGGCACCTTCTTTTCCAGAAAACGATTGATAATGGGGACGATTCCACATTCACAAGAAGGGAAAAGTATCCCAACGAAGGTGCCAAAAAAGATTCTCCCCCAACGATTTCGAGGGAGAAAATGATAAACCTTGTCAGGTGTGATATAGACCTCAATTAGCCCTGAGACAATACTTCCTATCAGAACGAAGGGTAGGGCTTCAATGATTATAGAGAGAAAAATAGCCCCAGTCTGAAGCACACTAGACGGGAGTTGTTGGAAAGCAGTCATCTAGTTTTTCTTTTCTGCTTTGGCTTTTTTCTCTTTGTCATCAGTGAAAGTGACTTGTTTCAAATCAGGGAGTTTCGCAAATTCTTCAAACATCTTGTCCAAGTCGTCTCGTTTTGTAAATTTTACAGCCATTGGTGTACCTCGATTCTAAATTCTACCTCTATTATACTATTATTTTAAGGAAAAGGGAAAAGTTAAAATTGAGAATCTAACGAATAATAGAGCGTGATATATCCTAATATACACTATGATTGTGATATAATAATTGTGAATAACGGAGGAAATGATGGAACATAAAAAGATCGGTCAGGTTACTGACGAAATAAAAGAAATTTTTAATATTGTTCTTGAAGCTAGTGATATCAAAGTTAACAAAGAAGGTTTAAGAAGTCATATGTTGAAACGGCATCATAATGATGTGATTCATCATATCGAAGATCTGGAACTTATACTAAGTAATCCAGATTTCGTTGGGGTCAATCCTAGAGAGAAAGGCGCCAGTTTTGAATATGTAAAAAGATTTGATAATAATGTTCTTGTTGCGATTAAGTTACATAAAAGTGGTGATTTCTTTTATGTTCCGACCATGTATCGTTTACAAGATTACAAGTTACAAAGTCGTATTAAGTCTGGTAGATTGAGAAAACTTGACAAAAAAAGTAGATAGTGCTAGAATAACATTAACGAAAGATATTTGAGGGCAGAAAGGTTCCTGCCGCACCTTGAAAAAGGTATCTGAGATGCTGGGTACACCGACCAGCCAAGTGTCCGTTATTTCAAAGGAGGGAGCTTAAATGCTCCTTTTTTGTTTAAAATTTCAAAATAGATTACACTCACCGCAGGCTCAGGCTTGCGATTTTTTATTTGCTCTGAAAATTGATTCGTTAACTTCAACAAATAGTTTTATAAAGCGTTTTGTAAAAAATAAAAACAGTGAAATTACTCATAGATTCTTTTGTAATCTAGTAGAATTTTAAATTGAAACCTTCTCAATAAATAGAATATTGAAATGAAGCAAATTTATTTCCCAACTTATGTTTTAAAATTGTAAGAGATAATTTGAATAATATTAGCTTGTGGTATAATAGATTCATGGATAAAAAATATGTAAAAATCTCCCAGGATTTGGGAGTGACGTTAAAGCAAATCGATACCGTTCTAAGTTTGACTGCTGAAGGGGCGACTATTCCCTTTATCGCGCGTTATCGCAAGGACATGACTGGTAGTCTGGATGAGGTGGCGATTAAGGCCATTATTGACTTGGATAAAAGTCTGACAAATCTCAACGACCGTAAGGAAGCTGTTTTGGCTAAGATTCAAGAACAAGGCAAGCTGACCAAGGAGTTGGAAGAAGCTATCTTAGCTGCCGAAAAATTAGCAGACGTAGAAGAACTCTATCTTCCATACAAGGAAAAACGTCGGACTAAGGCAACCATTGCCCGTGAAGCCGGACTTTTCCCACTTGCTCGCTTAATCTTGCAAAATGTAGCGGACTTAGAAAAAGAGGCTGAGAAGTTTGTCTGTGAAGGATTTGCGACTGGTAAGGAAGCCTTGGCCGGTGCAGTTGACATTTTGGTTGAAGCCTTATCAGAAGATGTGACCTTGCGTTCCATGACTTATCAGGAAGTGCTGAGACACTCTAAACTTACTTCCCAAGTCAAGGATGAAAGTCTTGATGAAAAGCAGATTTTTCAGATTTATTATGATTTTTCAGAGACGGTTGGCAATATGCAAGGCTATCGAACCTTGGCCCTCAATCGTGGGGAGAAGTTAGGTGTCTTGAAGGTAGGTTTTGAACATGCGACGGACCGCATTCTAGCTTTCTTTGCTACTCGTTTCAAGGTGAAAAACGCCTATATTGATGAAGTAGTTCAGCAATCTGTTAAAAAGAAAGTCTTGCCTGCTATTGAGCGACGCATTCGGACAGAATTGACTGAGAGGGCAGAAGAAGGAGCTATCCAACTCTTTTCTGACAACCTGCGAAATCTTCTCTTGGTTGCTCCGCTGAAAGGGCGCGTGGTTCTTGGATTTGACCCTGCCTTTCGTACAGGTGCCAAGCTAGCTGTCGTTGATGCTACAGGAAAAATGCTGACGACTCAGGTCATTTATCCTGTAAAACCAGCCTCTGCTCGACAAATCGAAGAAGCTAAGAAAGATCTGGCAGACTTGATTGGTCAATACGGTGTAGAAATCATTGCTATCGGAAATGGAACGGCCAGTCGTGAAAGTGAAGCCTTTGTGGCGGATGTTCTGAAAGATTTTCCTGAAGTCAGCTATGTTATCGTCAATGAAAGTGGCGCTTCGGTCTATTCTGCCAGTGAACTTGCTCGTCAGGAGTTCCCAGACTTGACCGTTGAAAAACGCTCTGCCATCTCTATCGCCCGTCGTTTGCAAGATCCCCTTGCTGAATTGGTTAAAATCGATCCTAAGTCAATCGGTGTCGGCCAATACCAGCATGATGTCAGTCAGAAGAAACTATCTGAAAGTCTGGACTTTGTCGTGGATACGGTGGTTAACCAAGTCGGTGTCAATGTCAATACGGCCAGCCCAGCTCTTCTTTCCCACGTAGCTGGACTTAATAAAACCATTTCTGAAAATATCGTCAAATACCGTGAGGAAGAAGGAAAAATCACTTCACGCTCCCAAATCAAGAAAGTTCCTCGTCTGGGAGCTAAGGCCTTTGAGCAGGCAGCTGGTTTCCTCCGTATCCCAGAAAGTAGCAATATCCTTGATAATACAGGAGTTCACCCAGAAAATTACGCTGCCGTTAAGGAACTCTTCAAACGCTTAGACATCAAGGATCTGAATGAAGAAGCCCAAAGCAAACTCAAGTCCCTTTCTGTCAAGGAAATGGCGCAAGAACTAGAACTTGGTCCAGAAACCCTTAAAGATATCATTGCTGACCTTCTCAAACCAGGTCGAGATTTCCGTGATTCCTTTGACGCACCTGTGCTTCGCCAAGATGTCCTAGATATCAAGGATCTAGTGGTTGATCAGAAGCTAGAGGGTGTGGTGCGTAATGTAGTTGACTTTGGTGCCTTCGTTGACATTGGAATTCACGAAGACGGTCTGATTCATATTTCCCATATGAGTCGGAAGTTTATCAAGCATCCCAGCCAAGTGGTATCCGTTGGTGATTTGGTAACGGTTTGGGTTAAGAAAATTGATACTGAACGTGAAAAAGTCAATCTGTCGCTTCTCGCTCCAAATGAGACTGACTGATTACGTCAAGCAGGTTTCAATAGAAGACTTCGGCAAACCTTTTATCCATCAAGCTCAGTGGAATTCTCGTCTACGTTCGACAGGTGGGCGATTTTTCCCAAAAGATGGGCATTTGGATTTTAATCCTAAGGTTTATCAGGAACTGGGGTTGGACGTTTTTAGGAAAATTGTCCGACATGAACTCTGTCATTATCACCTCTATTTTCAAGGGAAGGGCTATCAACACAAGGATCGGGATTTTAAGGAACTTTTGAAAACAGTGGATGGATTACGCTTTGTACCATCCTTGCCCAATAACAACTCCAAGACTATCAAGATCTATCGTTGCCAATCCTGCCAGCAAAGGTATCAGCGCAAGCGAAGGATTGATACCAAACGCTATCGCTGTGGACTTTGTCGAGGTAAATTACTACTGATAAATCAGCCTGAGGACTGATGAAAGCCTAGCCTACCCGTGATATACTATGTCTAACCTAGTAGAAAGAGGTAAAACCATGAACAGTAAATTTTATAAAATGAGACGAAATCGCATGATTTCAGGAGTTCTGGCAGGTCTAGCAGACAAATGGAACTTTGATGTTACCCTTGTTCGTTTTCTGTTTGCTATTTTTACAGTCGCAAATTTTGGACTTGGGGTGATTATCTATATCATCCTAGCTTCTATCATGCCTACCAAGGAAGAAATCGAAGCAGAAATGTACGGAACAGGCCCACGAAAACGCAAAGAAGCCCAAGCCATTGACGATAATGAAGGCTGGTTTTGGTGAGGTTAATAAGGAAATATTTATTATTTGCACTATTTAAAAGGAGTGACATAAATGACTGAAAACCCCTTGTGGCTATATAGCCACAAGGGATTTTGGTATTTAATTATAATCTGTTTCGTCTTTAGAAAGACGAATTATCTGATCAGCCATTTTCCAAATACTAGGATTGTGAGTTGCGATGATAATTGTTCTATTAGCATTACGAAGTTCAAGGAGAATTTCCATAATTTCCTTGGAATTTTTAGGATCTAGTGAGGCGGTTGGTTCATCAGCTAGAATCAAAGGAGGATTTTTCAGGATAATTTTGGCAAGTGCTACACGTTGAGCTTCACCACCAGATAATTCATAGATTTTTTGGTTGAGACTTAGATAATCCAGTCTTACAGCTTGCAGTGCTTGAAGAAGAAGTCTTTCTTTTTCTTGTTTCTTGTTCTTTTTTTTACCAATCATTCCCAGCTCAAGGTTTTCTCGAATGGTCTGACTTTCTAATAGTCCAAAGTTCTGGAAGAGATAGCCAAGTTCGTTACGATAAAATTCCTCATTTTTTATTGAAGTCAAAGGATTTCCTTTGTAAAATATTTCCCCTTTATCGAAAGTCTCTAGTTTTGCTAGCATATTCAGCAAAGTGGTTTTGCCACAACCACTATCTCCTATCAATGCATACACCATACCACTTTGAAAATTAAGACTCAAGTCTGAAAAAATGACACGAGAACCAAATTGTTTCCAAATATGTTGTAATTCAATCATACTATCCTCCTTTGATGATGCTAGCATAAGTTTTAGTTTCCTTTTTATCACAGATTTTCAATAGAGAAACAGCTAAACCTGAAAAACTGAGAAATAAAATCAGGGTAATCCAGATATTCTTAGAAATAATGAAAGCTAGACTACTTCCGACAAAGAGAGCTATTATTTGAGAAGTGATATATCTACAGTGTAATTCAAAGAAATAATAACCAGCTATTTTTTTCAAGAATATGGTTTTGCGAAAGGCTTCAAAATAGAGTAGATTTAAACTTGTAAACAGCAAAATTGAAGTCAAAATAGCAAATATAGCACTTGCTAAGTTACTAAAAATTTCGATTTTAATTTTTTGATTTAACTGGAGGTAGGTCTCTCTAGCAAAGGATAATCCTGAAATCATAGTATCAAGTTGATAGTACTTCAAAAGTTCTTGTGTTTGCTGTAAATCGGTAAAATAGAGATATTCTAGATTCGTAAACCAAAATATAGAAGAATCTTTTCCAAGTGCCTTAGGAGAAACTACGATAAAAATAGGGGTTGACAACCATTGATCATAAGAAATATGGGTAGTATTATAAATGAATACATCTTTTTTTTGATCAGTATAAGTTATACTAACTTCGACTCTATGCTTTGTATCACTACTGTATAATCGATTAGTTAAATCTTCTTGTATGTTTTGTTTTATTTGTTCCTCATTTTTCTTTTGTTCTTGAGGTAGTATTACAAGAACCTGTCCATCTTTTAGATTATTGATTTTTTTAAAGGTTTCTGATGTTAACTCTATACCTTCTTTTTTGAAGTAGTCAGGTGTTACATAGAGAATATTTTTCCCTTCCAAGTCATAGGGATTTTGTTCAGAATCATTATGAGTTGAAAGAGAATGTTTTATAGCTTGAATAGCGAGATTATGTTTGACTAGAAAGGCATTTCCATTTTCTAAAGAATATTGAATAAAGTCAAACCATTTATTAGCATTCATTTTGAGTTCATCTATATTTTTTCTTTGACTTGAACGACCTGTTTGAAGATTAACAATATTGGAGTGTTGTTTCCAAGTAGCTTGTCCAGCCTCATTTTTCATAAATATATGATGATCAATGGACAAGCGCCCAAATCCTACAATAACTAATAAGATAGACAGAGCTTGACCAAAGTAAAGAATACGTAAAATTGACTTAATTGGTAATTTTCCTTTAATGATAGAGATAAGATGAACTCTTTTTAAAGAAATAGTAAAAAGAAAAGCGATGAGAAGACTTAGCAAGAGAAGCAGGCTATTATAAAAAATAAATAGTATTACTAAAAAAGTCTGAATTTCATAAGGATAGCCTAGGTAAATTACTAAAACACTAGCTATTAGGAAAGCAGGCAAGCCGAAAAGAAGGATATCAAGTCCGTCTCTTATGATAGAACGAAAGAAGAGATTTCTGAGACGTTCTCCATTAATCAGTCTTATTCCTGATTGAGAGAGAGATTGAATCTGTCCGATAACAATAAGTGATAAAAAGGTTAATAAAAAAATGAAAAGACTAGTAAGTTGATTGGGTTGGGCAATGAGGGTCAATACGAAGGAGACTCTATTATTTTCAAATGTATTAACTTTTTCTAGTCCAAGTTGTTTAAGGTGAATAGCTAATTCTTGATTTGTTAGCGAGCCACTGATAATATTGTAATTGTTGAGAAGATTACTTTTATTGATACTTTCTTGACTTGCTTGAGGCATCCAGTCTGGAAGTTTCCCATCTCCAAAAACTTCGTAGTAAGTTTGTGATTTTCCATCACTATCTACTTCCCAAATGGTTCTTGCGATAAGACTATTATGTTCTTTAGCAAGACTATTTAATTCTTCTTTAACGGTAGAATAATCTGCTTGACCGCTTAATACTGCTGCACCTGGGAACAGGATTTGTGGAAGAGAGTCTTTCCAAAAGGACAAAGCACCAATCAGAAAGAGTGCCAGAAGAAGATTGCTGATGAAGAGAAATATACGTTTCATAGGAACCTCTTTCTAAAAAAGAGGGAGATCAACCTCCCTCTTCATTGCAGTTATGCGAATTATAGCTTACTACTTTTTAAAATAAGCACTAAAAACTAAAGTTTTACAAGGTGTCGAAGAAAACCCTTTCATAATTTTATTTTACTCCTTTTTTAAAAATAAAACAAGTAATGATAGGACTTTGTATAGTAGATATTTTCAAAAAATTCTCCAATCTTACAAAAATGTAAGATTAAAGTCTCTTTTGTAAGGTTAGGTTATGGCAAGCAGTCTTTTTTTGATGTAAACTAGACTCATAAAGAACAAAGGAGTAACATCATGAAACAAGTCTTACAGAAGAAAACAAGAAAACCAAGCCACAAAGATATCGAGCGTGTTCAACTGGGATGCGCTATGATGCAAGCGACATTTCATTTGATGGGATATTAAGAAAGGAGATTCTCATGACACTTTTAGATGTAAAACACGTTCAAAAAATTTATAAAACTCGTTTTCAGGGCAACCAAGTAGAAGCTCTCAAGGATATTCACTTTACCGTAGAAAAGGGTGACTACGTTGCCATCATGGGTGAGTCTGGTTCTGGTAAATCAACTCTTCTCAATATTCTAGCTATGCTGGATAAACCAACTCGTGGTCAGGTTTACTTGAATGGAACTGACACCGCAACCATTAAAAATTCACAAGCCTCTAGCTTCCGTCGTGAAAAGCTGGGCTTTGTCTTCCAAGACTTTAACTTGCTAGATACTCTGTCTGTTAAAGACAATATCCTGCTTCCGCTTGTCTTGTCAAGAAGACCTATTACGGAGATGATGAAGAAATTGGTGGTGACAGCTGAGAATCTAGGTATCAACCAATTGCAAGAGAAGTACCCTTACGAGATTTCAGGAGGGCAGAAACAGCGTGTAGCAGTAGCCCGCGCTATCATCACAGAGCCAGAAATTCTCCTTGCGGACGAGCCAACAGGGGCCCTTGATTCCAAGTCATCTGCAGCCTTACTTGATGTCTTTGATGAAATCAATGAGCGCGGCCAAACCATCCTCATGGTAACCCACTCAACAGCAGCAGCTAGCAGAGCTAAACGTGTACTCTTTATCAAAGACGGCATTCTTTACAATCAAATCTACCGTGGAGAGAAGACAGAACGTCAGATGTTCCAAGAAATTTCTGATACCTTGACTGTCATGGCAAGCGAGGTGAATTAGTATGTTTCGATTAACCAATAAGTTAGCGGTATCGAACTTGATTAAAAACCGCAAACTCTACTATCCTTTTGCGTTGGCTGTTCTCTTGGCAGTCACTGTCACCTATCTCTTTTACTCTCTAACCTTCAATCCCAAGATTGCTGAAATCCGTGGAGGAACAACCATTCAGGCTACACTTGGATTTGGTATGTTTGTCGTCACCCTTGCGTCAGCCATTATCGTCCTCTATGCCAATAGTTTTGTCATGAAGAACCGTTCCAAGGAACTAGGAATTTATGGCATGTTGGGCTTGGAGAAGCGTCATCTTATCAGTATGACCTTTAAGGAGTTAGTGGTATTTGGGATTCTAACTGTTGGAGCGGGTATCGGTATTGGAGCCTTGTTTGACAAGTTAATTTTCGCTTTCTTGCTCAAACTGATGAAATTGAAGGTTGAGCTGGTCGCTACCTTCCAAATGAATGTTGTCATTGCAGTACTTGTTGTCTTTGGATTGATTTTCCTAGGCCTCATGTTCCTGAATGCCCTTCGAATCGCCCGTATGAATGCCCTCCAGCTTTCTCGTGAAAAAGCTAGTGGTGAGAAAAAAGGTCGTTTCCTACCTCTACAAACTATTCTTGGTTCCATAAGTTTAGGGATTGGCTACTATCTTGCCCTTACTGTAAAAGATCCTCTCACAGCCCTAACAACCTTCTTCCTAGCTGTTTTACTGGTTATCTTTGGTACTTATCTATTGTTTAATGCAGGAATTACCGTTTTCCTCCAAATCTTAAAGAAAAATAAGAAATACTATTACCAACCAAATAATCTTATCTCTGTTTCCAACTTGATTTTCCGTATGAAGAAAAATGCGGTTGGACTAGCAACTATCGCGATCTTGTCAACAATGGTTTTGGTAACCATGTCAGCAGCGACAAGCATTTTCAATGCCTCAGAATCCTTTAAAAAAGTGATGAATCCGCATGACTTTGGCATTACTGGACAAAATGTTGAAAAAGAAGATTTGGACAAACTCTTGAGCCAGTTTGCAAGTGACAAAGGTTATAGTGTCAAAGAGAAAGAAGTGCTTCGTTACAGTAACTTTGGTATTGCAAATCAAGAAGGAACCAAGTTAACTATTTTTGAAAAAGGACAAAATCGTGTCCAACCTAAAACAGTCTTCATGGTATTTGACCAAAAAGATTATGAAAATATGACTGGTCAAAAACTGTCTCTATCAGGAAATGAGGTCGGTCTCTTTGCCAAAAATGACGGACTGAAAGGACAGAAAGCTCTAACTCTAAATAACCATCAATTTTCTGTAAAAGAAGAATTTAATACAGATTTTATTGTGAACCATGTCCCAAATCAGTTTAATATTTTTACTACTGATTACAATTACCTTGTTGTACCTGATTTACAAGCATTTTTAGATCAATTTCCAGATTCGGCTATCTATAATCAGCTTTACGGTGGTATAAATGTAAATATCAGTGAAGAAGAACAACTCAAAGTCGCTGAAGAATATGAAAAATACTTACAAAAGTTTAATGCTCAATTAAACACTGAAGGTAGCTATGTGTATGGTAGCAATCTAGCAGATGCTAGTGCTCAAATGAGTGCCCTCTTTGGTGGTGTCTTCTTTATCGGTATTTTCCTATCCATTATCTTTATGGTCGGAACCGTTCTGGTCATCTATTACAAACAAATTTCTGAAGGCTATGAAGACCGTGAGCGCTTTATTATCTTGCAGAAAGTTGGTTTAGATCAAAAGCAAATCAAGCAAACCATCAACAAACAGATTTTAACTGTTTTCTTCCTTCCTTTGCTTTTTGCCTTCATACATCTAGCCTTTGCCTACCATATGCTTAGTCTGATTTTAAAAGTGATTGGTGTAATAGATACGAATATGATGTTGATCGTGACCTTGTCTATCTGCGCTATCTTCCTCATCGCCTATGTGCTGATTTTCATGATTACTTCAAGAAGTTATCGCAAGATTGTCCAAATGTAAAAAAAGATACCTCGACTTCAACATCGAGGTATTTCTTGTATTTTATACTCAATGAAAATCAAAAAGCAAACTAGGAAGCTAGCCGCAGGTTGCTCAAAGCACTGCTTTGAGGTTGCAGATAGAACTGACGAAGTCAGTAACCATATATACGGCAAGGCAACGCTGACGTGGTTTGAAGAGATTTTCGAAGAGTATTAAATGCTGAAAAGTTGTCCTAGCAGAAAGGTAACTCCCATAGTTAAGAGGCCAATAGCCAAGTTTCGAATCATAGCTGTTTTGGTTGGGGCTTTTCCAAGTTTGGCACTAGTGTAACCAGTGAGAAGAAGAGCCACACCGACGATAAGGACAGTAGCAGGTATGCGGTATTCACTTGGGAAAACGGTAATTGAAAGCATTGGTGGTAAGCTACCAAGGAAAAAAGAAATAAAGCTAGAGATAGCAGCATGCCAAGGATTGGTAAACTCTTCATACTCAATCCCATATTTTTCCTCTACCAAAGCCTTAAGCGGATTATTTAAAAAGGCCTTGTTGGTGAGAAGTTGGGCTGATGTTTCACACTCACCATTTTGAATATAGGCAGCATAGAGGGAATTTTTGGCTAGTTCCATATCCTGATCTAGCAAGACTTGCTCACGCGCAACGGCTGCTTCCTCAGTATCTTTTTGAGTTGAAACGGACACATATTCTCCACCAGCCATTGAAAAGGCACCAGCTAAGATAGCTGCAAATCCTGATAAAAAGATAATCCAGATATTGCTTGTAGCACTAGCAACCCCGATAACCACACCAGCAATGGAAATAATTCCATCATTGGCACCAAGAACACCCGCTCGTAGGATATTTAAACGACCCGCAAAATTTGAATCAATTTCGTGATTTGTTTCTGACATATTATTCTCCTTTTTATCCAGTATAAAGGAAACAGATAATGAAATCAATCTTTTAAAAGTATCTGAAAAAAGTTGCACGATTTTAATTTTACGAGCTTTTTAAAAGTTAGAAACAGCACTAGCTAGTAGAGAAGGATAAAAGAGAAGCAAAGCTGATAGACTAGTCCTTTTTCTACTTATCTATGGTATAATAGGAGGTAGATTTACTAATCGGAGTAAGAAAGATTTTATGATTAAACTAGTAGCAACGGATATGGACGGAACTTTCCTAGATGGGAATGGACGCTTTGATATGGACCGCCTCAAGTCTCTCTTGGTTTCCTACAAGGAAAAAGGGATTTACTTTGCGGTAGCTTCGGGGCGCGGATTTCTATCCTTAGAAAAATTATTTGCTGATGTTCGTGATGACATTATTTTTATCGCGGAAAATGGCAGTTTGGTAGAGTATCGAGGTCAGGACTTGTATGAAGCGACCATGTCTCGTGAGTTTTATTTGACGACTTTTGAAAAGCTGAAAACGTCACCTTATGTAGACATCAATAAACTGCTCTTGACGGGAAAAAAGGGAGCTTATGTTCTAGATACGGTTGATGAGACCTATTTGAAAGCGAGTCAGCACTATAATGAAAATATCCAAAAAGTAGCGATTCTGGAAGATATTAAAGATGACATTTTCAAATTTACGACCAACTTCACAGAAGAAACGCTTGAAGCTGGGGAGGCTTGGGTTAATGAACATGTTCCTGGTGTTAAGGCCATGACAACTGGCTTTGAATCCATTGATATTGTTCTGGACTATGTCGATAAGGGAGTGGCCATTGTTGAATTAGCTAAAAAACTTGGTATCACAATGGATCAGGTTATGGCTTTTGGAGACAATCTAAATGACTTACATATGATGCAGGTTGTGGGACATCCTGTAGCTCCTGAAAATGCACGACCTGAAATTTTAGAATTAGCAGAGACAGTGATTGGTCACCATAAGGACCAGTCGGTTATAGCTTATATGGAGGGCATATAATGGCAGATATAAAATTGATTGCATTGGACTTGGACGGGACCTTGCTGACTACTGATAAAAGGCTGACGGATCGTACCAAGGAAACCTTGAAAGCTGCGCGTGATCGTGGTATCAAGGTCGTATTGACAACTGGTCGTCCCTTAAAAGCCATGGATTTCTTTCTCCATGAGCTAGGGACTGACGGCCACGAAGATGAGTATACGATTACTTTTAATGGTGGTTTGGTTCAGAAAAATACAGGTGAAATCCTTGATAAAACAGTCTTTTCATATGATGATGTGGCACGCTTGTATGAGGAAACAGAGAAATTATCACTGCCTCTTGATGCTATCTCAGAAGGAACTGTTTATCAAATTCAATCCGACCAAGAAAGTCTTTATGCCAAATTCAATCCAGCTTTGACTTTTGTTCCAGTGGACTTTGCAGACTTATCTAGTCAAATGACTTATAATAAATGTGTGACTGCCTTTGCTCAAGAACCCTTGGATGCAGCTATTCAGAAGATTTCTCCAGAATTGTTTGACCAATATGAAATCTTTAAATCGCGGGAAATGTTGCTAGAGTGGTCACCAAAGAATGTTCATAAAGCAACAGGTTTGGCAAAACTAATCAGCCATCTTGGAATCAACCAAAGCCAAGTTATGGCATGTGGTGACGAGGCCAATGACCTCTCTATGATTGAATGGGCAGGGCTCGGTGTTGCCATGCAAAACGCTGTTCCTGAAGTCAAGGCAGTCGCAAATGTAGTGACTCCAATGACCAATGATGAGGAAGCTGTCGCCTGGGCAATCGAAGAATATGTGCTAAAGGAGAACTAAGATATGGGATTATTTGACCGTCTATTCGGAAAAAAAGAAGAACCTAAAATCGAAGAAGTTGTAAAAGAAGCTCTGGAAAATCTTGATTTGTCAGAAGATACTGATCCTGCCTTCACAGAAGCTGAGGAAGTTTCTCAAGAAGTAGCAGAAGTTGCTGAAGAATCTTTGCTCGAAGAAGAGGATAATCAAGACACATTTGAAGAAAGTCTGAATTCAGAGCCAGCTGTAGAGGTTTCTCAAGAAGAAATAGAAGAATTTCCAAACTCAGAAGAAGTCGTAGAGAAAGAGAATCCTGAGCAGGAAGGAACTGTAGAAGAAAATAGTTCTGAAGTGCTTGAACCAGAAATGACTCAAGTAGAAGAAACTGTTCAGGAAAAATATGACCGCAGTCTTAAGAAAACGCGTACGGGCTTTGGAGCTCGCTTAAATGCCTTCTTTGCTAATTTCCGCTCTGTTGACGAAGAATTTTTCGAGGAATTGGAAGAACTGCTTATCATGAGTGACGTTGGTGTCCAGGTTGCATCTAACTTAACAGAGGAGCTACGCTACGAAGCCAAGCTTGAAAACGCCAAGAAACCTGACGCACTTCGCCGTGTCATTATCGAGAAATTGGTTGAACTCTACGAAAAGGATGGCAACTACGATGAACAAATCCATTTCCAAGATGGTTTGACAGTTATGCTCTTTGTTGGTGTTAACGGTGTTGGGAAGACAACTTCTATTGGGAAATTAGCTCATCGTTACAAGCAAGCTGGTAAGAAGGTCATGCTTGTTGCGGCAGATACCTTCCGTGCAGGGGCGGTAGCCCAGCTAGCTGAATGGGGCCGTCGTGTGGACGTTCCAGTTGTGACTGGACCTGAAAAAGCTGACCCAGCCAGTGTGGTCTTTGATGGCATGGAACGTGCCGTAGCTGAAGGTATTGATATTCTCATGATTGATACCGCTGGTCGTCTGCAAAACAAGGACAACCTCATGGCTGAGCTGGAAAAGATTGGTCGTATTATCAAACGTGTTGTACCAGAAGCACCACATGAAACCTTCTTGGCTCTTGATGCATCAACGGGTCAAAATGCCCTGGTACAGGCCAAAGAATTTTCAAAAATTACCCCTTTAACAGGAATTGTCTTGACTAAGATTGATGGAACTGCTCGAGGTGGTGTTGTTTTAGCCATCCGTGAAGAACTCAATATTCCTGTAAAATTGATTGGTTTTGGTGAAAAAATCGATGATATTGGAGAGTTTAACTCAGAAAACTTTATGAAGAGTCTCTTGGAAGGCTTAATCTAATCAGAAGCAAAAATCCTGCAAGCTACAAACTTGCAGGAAATTTTTTATTCTAAACGACCATCTTGACGATAGGCGATATCTGGTTGCCAAGTCCATTTGGCATCGAATTTTTCAAGTAAGTCAAAGCTGGCTTGAGGTCCCATGCTTCCAGCTTTATAGTCATGAAGTGGGGCACCATTTTCAGCCCAGAGTTCTTCGATACGGTCAATCAATTTCCATGACGCACCAACTTCATCCCAGTGGCTAAAGTTAGTTGAGTTGTTATTTAGGACATCATAAATCAATTTCTCGTATGGCTCTGGAGAAGCACCAGTTGCGGTCGCATCTGTACGGTAATCCAGTGAGTTAGGAGCCAAGTTGAATTCTTCTCCTACCTGCTTCCCATTTAGACTGAGAGAGAAGCCTTCTGTTGGTTGGATATAGATGGTCAAAATGTTTGGAGCAAGTGGTTCTCCAAAGATAGAATCCATTTGTTTAAAGACGATGTTGACATGAGTTCCTTTTTCAGTCAGACGTTTACCAGTACGGAAGAAGAAAGGAACACCACGGAAGCGATCGCTGTCTACAAAGAAGGCACCAGATGCAAAGGTTTCAGTTGTTGATTCTGGATTTACATTTGGCTCGCTACGGTAAGAGATGTATTTCATGCCATCAATCTTACCAGAGCGGTATTGACCACGGATAAAGTGTTCTTTAAGTTCTTCATCAGTTGGATGATAGAGATTTTTAAAGACCTTAATCTTTTCAGCACGAATCTCATCTTTTGTGAAGCTTGCTGGCTTGTCCATGGCAAGGAGGGAAAGCAGTTGTAGAGTGTGGTTCTGTACCATGTCACGGAGGGCACCAGACTCATCATAGTAGCCACCACGTTCTTCTACACCCAAGCGCTCCGCAAAGGTAATTTGAACATTGTCGATAAAGTCCTTGTTCCAAACGTTTTCAAAAATCAAGTTTGCAAAGCGAACTGCAAAGATGCTTTGGATCATTTCCTTACCAAGATAATGGTCGATACGGAAAATTTGTTCTTCGTCAAATGTTGCTAGGAGCTCGTCATTCAACTTGCTTGCAGTTGCGTAATCTGTACCAAATGGCTTCTCAACGATTAAACGTTCAAAACCTTTACCATCCACAATGTTTTCAGACTTGAGGTGTTTGGCAATAGTTCCAAAGAACTGAGGCGCCATAGATAAGAAGAAGAGCTTGTTGTGTTCAGCTTGGTACTTGTCATTTAGTTCAGCCTGCAATTGACGCAAAGCAATGTAGTGTTCTGTATCGTTGACATCATGACTTTGATAGTAGAAGTGACTAGCGAACTCTTGAGCCTGTTCGGTACTATCTGCCAAATCAAGGATCGATTCGACTACAACAGATTCAAAATATTCCTTGCTCCAAGGACGACGAGCAGTTCCAATGACTGCAAAGTGCTCGGAAAGATTGCCGGATTTATAAAGTCTAAAAAGGGAAGGGTAGAGCTTGCGTTTAGCCAGGTCTCCACTCGCACCGAAAATTGTAACAATAACCTTAGATGACATCTAGCTACCTAATTTCTATTTTTATTCCTAGTCTTGCTAGGTATGAGGAAACCTCATTTCATAAACTTAATTCTAACATAATTTTCCGAAAAATCAAAAAATCCAATACGAGATAGAAAAAAACTGCAAGGAAATCCTTACAGTTTGAGTTTAGACGTTTAAGACCTTGTCCAAGAACTCTTTCAGACGTGGGTGTTGAGGGTTATCAAAGATTTGATCAGGTGTTCCGTCTTCAAGAAATTCACCATCTGCAGTAAAGATAACACGGTTGGCAACCTGACGGGCAAATCCCATCTCATGGGTTACGATAATCATGGTCATACCTTGCTCAGCCAATTCCTTCATAACGTTTAGTACGTCTCCGACCATCTCAGGGTCAAGGGCAGAAGTTGGTTCATCAAAGAGCATGATGTCTGGATTCATTGCTAGTCCACGAGCGATAGCCACACGTTGTTTTTGACCACCTGATAGGCTATCTGGGTTAGCATTAGCTTTATCTGCTAGCCCAACCTTGTCAAGCAATTCCATTCCCAATTTCTCAGCTTCTTCCTTAGTCATTAACTTGTGCTCAATAGGAGCAAAGGTAATGTTGTCCAATACAGACATATGAGGGAAGAGGTTAAAGTGTTGGAACACCATTCCGATATTTTCACGGACGTGGTCAACGTTAGTTGTTTTTTCAGTTAAGTCATAACCGTTCACAGTGATGTGACCACTAGTGACTTCTTCTAGAAGATTAAGGCTACGGAGGAAGGTTGACTTACCAGAACCCGAAGGGCCGATGATACAAACAACATCTCCTTCATAGAACTTAGTTGTAATTCCTTTTAAAACCTCATTTTTTCCATAATACTTATGTAAATCATTTACATCAATTTTTAATTTTGCCATTAACGAATCCTCTTTTCTAAGCGTTTCGCTAGTCTAGTCAAAAGTGTGATAATTACAAGATAGAAGATAGCAAGGATTGCATACATCTTGAAACTTTGGTAGTTACGGGCAATGATAATCTTACCAGTTTGGAAGAGTTCAACCAAACCGATAGCAGATACGATGGTTGTATCTTTAAGAGCGATAACGAATTGGTTAACAAAGTTTGGCAACATCAATTTAGTTGCTTGTGGCAAGATAATCTTACGCATGGTTTTTCCATAAGAGATACCTAAGCTTCGGCTGGCTTCCATTTGACCAACTGGAACGGCCTGAATACCACCACGAACGATTTCAGCGATATAAGCAGCCGCATTGAGTGAGAGGGCAATAGTCCCAGCTACAAAGTCGTTAATTGGACTTTGTTGGCCTGTGATAGACTCGATGAAGTTTGGAATTCCCCAGAAGATGAAGGCTGCAAGAATCATCAATGGAATACCACGGATAACGTCAACGAAAATCTCAGAAATCACACGAAGAGATTTGTATGGGCTAACGCTAAACATACCGAAGATAATCCCGATAACAATGGCAATAGCAAATGAGATAAGAGCTAGAGCAAGAGTGATACCAAGCCCGCTAAGGAGTTGTTTGTAGTTGTTTTGAAGCAAGCCCCAGATAGTTGTCTCATCAACAGTGCTTGTTGAAGCAGATGAAGATTCGCTAGCTAGGTATTTATCAAGAATCTTTTGGAATTCACCGTTTGCTTTAAGGTTTGCAAGTCCGTTGTTGAACATTTCAATCAATTCTGGATTTGCTCCTTTTTTAACGGCAAAGGCTGTTTCACCGATTGGAGTTCCAGCGATTGGTGTTTTTAATTTTTGGCCTTGACTGATAGAATATTTGAGAACAGGTTCATCATCCATAACCGCATCGATGGCACCAGTATTTAAACTGTCATACATTGAAGAACCATCAGCGAAGGTTTTGATTTTGTAACCGTATTTGCTTTGATTTTCTGTTAGGAACGTTTGAGAAGCAGTTCCGTTTTTAACACCGACTGTCTTCCCTTTCAAATCTTCATAAGAAGCAATGGTACTTGATTCTTTGACACCAAGGATTGTATTAGCAGTGTAGTATGATTCTGAGAAGTCGAAAGTTGCCTTACGAGCATCTGTGACAGACATACCAGCAATGATACCATCTGCTTGACCAGCTTGAACAGCACTGATAGCAGCATCAAAACCAGGGTTGGTGATTTCAATTTCAAAACCTTGGTCTTTAGCGATTGCCTTAATCAAGTCCATATCAATTCCAGTAAATTGGTTGCTTGAGTTTTGGAACACAAAAGGTGCAAAAGAAGAATCACTGGCAATGATGTATTTAGCTTTAACAGGAATGGCTTTTAATCCTGCTAGAGTAGATGTAGTTGGCACTGCTGAAGAAGATGAAGCAGTCCATTTCTTGATGATTTTATCAAGGCTACCATCTTTTTTCATTTCAGCCAAGGCTTGGTTAAATTCAGTGACTAGGTGCTCGTATTTGCTTCCTTTTTTAACACCGAAAGCAAAACTTCCTACAGCTTCACCATCCATTTCAATATGGAGGTCTTGACCTTGGTTAATAGCATACTCGATAACAGGTTTGTCATCCATCATGGCATCAATGGCACCAGCACTCAAGCTGTTGTTCATCAAATCACCAGTGTCAAATGTTTTAATAGCAAAGCCGTATTTGTCCTTAATACTTTCAAGGAAACGTTGAGCGGCAGTTCCATTTTTAACACCAACAGTTTTACCTTTTAATTGGTCATACTGACTAATCTTGTGTGACTTTGTAGTTGCAATGACAACTTTTGTATCATAGTAAGTATCAGACATTGTGAAAACTTTTTCACGTTCTGCAGTTTTTGTCATTCCTGCCATAATAGCGTCAGCTTGACCAGCTTGAACTGCATTCACCGCTGCGTCAAATCCAGGATAGGACATCTGAATGTTCCATCCTTTAATCTCAGCGACTTTGTTAATAATGTCAACATCAATTCCTTTATAAGTTTGATCTGAATCTTTAAACTCAAAAGGTGCATAGGCGGTATCAGACACAATCTTAATTGTTTCTGCCTTAGCAATACCTAATGAGAAAATTGGGAATAAAATTAGCAAAAATGCTAGAAATTTTTTCTTCATTTTTAGTCTCCTTTTCCGAATATTTTTCCATTATATCAGAAAAAACTAAAAAATGCAAATCTAGGGGCTTTTATGTTAGAAGATATAACATAAAAGCCCTTTATTTCTTTCTTGAACTGCTACCACAAAGTGCTATAATAATAGTATATAATAGAAGAAAAGAGAACGGAGATATGAAGAACAAAAGAATTTTTAAAGACTTTCAAGCTTCTCAAATGAGATTAAACATTTACACAAGCCCCTTGTTAGCCTTTGTTTTTGTCTTTATAGGAGAGTTTGTGGCTTATACTTTGTATGGTATTAGCTTGTTAGCTCTCATCGGACTTGCTAGAAATTTTGGAGAGGCTGGCCAAAATCTTGCAACCTACTTGCAGACCTTGCAACAGAGCTTGACGGATAAAACAAGTGACTTTCGTTTAATTTTAGAATTGCTGGCCTTTGGATTCGTTCTCAATACTGTGTTCAGATGGACTAGAAAAGTTGAGAAAAGACCTATTCGAACCTTGGGATTTTATAGAGAGAATTTCCTCAGCAATCTTCTGAAAGGATTTGGGCTAGGTCTGGCACTTTTTCTTCTGACCTTGTTAGGTTTAGTAGCATTAGGGCAATATCGTTTTGAGTCTATTCACTTAAATCCTTATTCTCTTACCTTTGTTGTCTTGACTATCCCATTTTGGATTTTACAGGGGACAACAGAAGAAGTGGTGGCCCGTGCTTGGCTCCTTCCTCAATTGGCCTCAAGAACCAATCTAAAACTGGCTGTTCTTATATCTAGCCTGTTCTTCACCCTACTTCATATGGGCAATTCTGGTCTAACCCCTCTATCTCTAGCGAATCTCTTTTTATTCGGAGTTGCCATGTCTCTTTACCTTCTCAAAACTGATACAGTTTGGGGTGTTGCAGGTATTCATGGCGCCTGGAATTTTGCTCAGGGTAATCTCTTTGGGATTTTAGTTAGTGGTCAACCATCAGGAACGTCTCTGATGACCTTTTTACCACAAGGCGATCAGAGCTGGCTATCAGGTGGTTCTTTTGGGATAGAAGGTTCCATTATGATAAGTCTAGTCTTGCTACTGCTGATTGTCTATCTTGCCTATCAATTAAAGAAAGAAAATGAAAGGATGTGACTTCGGTCCGTCCTTTTCTTCGTGAAAATGCTATAAGTATGCTAAAATAGGAATAGCATATCGAGAGAGGATTCTTATGATCAATCGTATTACAGATAATCAATTTAAACTAGTATCAAAATATCAACCATCAGGAGATCAACCACAAGCTATCGAGCAGTTGGTTGATAATATCGAGGGTGGAGAAAAAGCTCAGATTCTGATGGGGGCGACCGGAACAGGGAAGACCTATACCATGAGTCAGGTCATTTCCAAAGTCAATAAACCTACTCTGGTCATCGCCCACAATAAAACTCTAGCAGGCCAGCTCTATGGGGAGTTTAAGGAATTTTTCCCTGAAAATGCAGTTGAGTACTTCGTATCTTACTATGATTATTACCAACCTGAGGCCTATGTCCCTTCTAGCGATACCTATATTGAAAAGGATAGCTCTGTCAATGACGAGATTGACAAACTCCGCCACTCTGCTACTTCAGCCCTTTTGGAGCGTAATGATGTTATTGTCGTGGCCTCAGTCTCTTGTATCTATGGTTTGGGTTCGCCCAAGGAATACGCTGATAGTGTCGTTAGTCTCCGTCCAGGTCTTGAAATTTCTCGTGATAAACTCTTAAATGACTTGGTCGATATTCAGTTTGAGCGAAATGATATTGATTTCCAACGTGGAAAATTTCGAGTTCGTGGGGATGTAGTGGAGATTTTCCCAGCATCTCGTGATGAACACGCTTTTCGAGTAGAGTTTTTTGGAGACGAAATTGACCGTATTCGTGAGGTTGAGGCTCTGACTGGTCAGGTGTTGGGAGAAGTGGATCATTTGGCTATTTTCCCAGCTACTCACTTTGTGACCAATGACGACCACATGGAAGTTGCCATTGCCAAGATTCAGGCCGAGTTGGAGGAGCAGTTAGCTATCTTTGAAAAGGAAGGTAAATTGCTAGAAGCCCAGCGCTTGAAGCAACGTACAGAGTATGATATCGAAATGCTGCGCGAGATGGGCTATACCAACGGTGTTGAAAACTACTCACGCCACATGGATGGTCGTAGCGAAGGTGAGCCTCCTTATACGCTTCTTGACTTCTTCCCAGATGATTTCTTGATTATGATTGATGAAAGTCACATGACCATGGGGCAAATCAAGGGCATGTACAATGGAGACCGCTCGCGTAAGGAAATGCTGGTTAATTATGGTTTCCGTTTGCCGTCTGCCTTGGACAATCGACCTTTACGTCGCGAAGAGTTTGAAAGCCATGTGCATCAGATTGTTTACGTTTCAGCGACACCTGGTGACTATGAAAATGAACAGACCGAGACAGTGATTGAGCAAATCATTCGTCCGACAGGGCTTTTGGATCCTGAGGTGGAAGTCCGTCCGACTATGGGACAGATTGATGACCTCTTAGGTGAAATCAATGCCCGTGTTGAGAAAAATGAGCGTACCTTTATCACAACCTTGACCAAGAAAATGTCAGAAGACTTGACCGACTACTTCAAGGAAATGGGCATCAAGGTCAAGTACATGCACTCGGATATCAAGACTTTGGAGCGGACAGAGATTATCCGTGACCTGCGCTTGGGTGTCTTTGATGTCTTGGTCGGAATCAACCTGCTCCGTGAAGGGATTGACGTTCCCGAAGTGAGTCTCGTAGCCATTCTTGATGCTGACAAGGAAGGTTTCCTTCGTAATGAACGTGGTCTTATCCAGACCATTGGTCGTGCTGCTCGTAACAGTGAAGGTCATGTCATCATGTATGCGGACACCGTTACCCAGTCTATGCAACGTGCCATTGATGAAACGGCTCGCCGTCGGAAAATCCAGATGGCCTATAATGAAGAACATGGTATCGTTCCACAAACCATCAAGAAAGAAATTCGTGACCTGATTGCTGTGACCAAGGCAGTTGCTAAGGAAGAGGACAAAGAAGTCGATATCAATAGCCTTAACAAACAAGAACGCAAAGAACTGGTCAAGAAACTTGAAAAACAAATGCAAGAAGCAGTTGAAGTGCTTGACTTTGAACTGGCAGCTCAGATTAGGGATATGATGTTGGAAGTCAAGGCGCTTGGGTAGGAATACCCATACTAAATAAAATTTATAATTGAATTGCTTACAAGGAGAATGTAGTCATGAAAAAACTGTTACTGTTTCTATTTTTTGTTGTAAATATAGTCCCTTTATTTTTTATTCTACGTATTGCTTTCTTATTCTTCACAACAACTTATGATATTTTCCCCGAAGCAAATATAAAGGAAGTAGAAATTGCTACTAGAAGAACTCTTGATTTGTATGGCTTTAAAGGTAATGTGAAGGTTACAAACTTTTCTAGAGATAAATGGCTTTCTCAAGACTATAAAATTGAATACTTATATAGTGAAGAAATTAACGGGAGAAGTATTACTGCGAGTGATGTTTTGATTTATCATCCAAAATCCTCAAAAAGTAATCCTAAAAAAACAGAGGGGGAATTGATTTATGATGGGACTACAAAAACAATGTTACAAGAATTCTCAGGGATGGCACATGAACTTCTCAATCATAAACCAGAAACAATTTCATATAAAGAAAAAGTAGAGAGTTTTTTCAAGCAATTTGAGAATCCAAATCTAGAATATGTAAATACTTATTGGAGTGTCGATGAGAAAGCAGAGAATATTACAGAATATTATGATCTCATAGATAAGAATCGTAAGGAGGGGAAACCTTTTCAAGGTTTATATGATCTCCCTATTGATGAATTTCTGGAAAATGGAATTATTAAAGGTCATGTTATCTATAAAGATATTGTGTTAGAAGAAGGATACAAGGATTATTTTAATGGTGAAGGTGGTCTGACAGAGTTTATCGAAAATGGAATAGATAGCGCAGACCTTGCAGACGCATTTTATGAAATCTCTTATTATTACGCCGGAAAAAGTGGGAAAAGTTATCGTTCTGGTAGCAAGACAACTTTAAAAATTCAAAATCATAAAATGAAGGATTATGGAATTAATAATGACTAAAAACTTTTTCATTAAGTATTTTAGTTCGATATTAATAATGGATTTGGAACAACATACAGTCCATCGATTATTGAAGTATAAACATGAAAAGAAAAGGAGTCATCCATTTTGAAACACTTAACTTTATTTAGAGTAGTCTATCTGATTTTACTAGGATTTGTCCTTATCGATTTTTGCCTATCAATATTTGGTTTATCGTTTACTCCCATTCTTTGGGATAGTTGGCTTTTCCTTTTAGTGATTACTCTTTTTATTCGTTTTTGTAGACATCTGGTAATTCTAGACCTTCTCTTTGGAATATTTGGAATACCATTCATTCCCATTATATTTAAAACAGGACAATTTGTACCAGTTATTTTGGTTATCGCGCATATTCTTAGTTATTGTTTCAAGGAACGATACCGTATTTTTGATGGAATCCGTAGTACTATTTGTAGTTTATATATATGGATATTTATGTTTGTTATTTTTGCCTTTATGCCACAAATCCCTATTCCAATAACACTTGATTTTGAAGTTCAGGAACAAGAAATTGTCATTAAAAAAGGATATTTGCTTCATGAAGTAAATGATTACCACGAACGAATTAATCCCTTCATTATGAAGTCTGAAGTTAGCCATGAAAAAGTTATCTAATTTAGAAAGCGAGTAAATTTATGTCCCGTTCCCAATTAACAATTTTAACAAACATTTGTCTGATTGAAGACATAGAAACCCAGCGCGTGGTTATGCAGTACCGTGCTCCTGAAACTAATCGCTGGTCAGGTTATGCCTTTCCAGGAGGCCATGTAGAAAATGGCGAGTCTTTCGCAGAGTCTGTCATTCGTGAAATCTATGAAGAAACAGGGTTGACTATCCAAAATCCTCAACTTGTCGGCATTAAAAATTGGCCACTAGATACAGGTGGGCGCTATATTGTCGTTTGTTATAAGGCGACTGAGTTCTCTGGTACTCTTCGCTCTTCAGATGAAGGAGAAGTTTCTTGGGTGCAAAAAGACCAGATTCCAAACTTGGATCTGGCCTATGATATGTTACTCTTGATGGAGATGATGGAAGCTCCTGACAAGTCAGAGTTTTTCTACCCTCGTCGTACAGAAGATGATTGGGAGAAGAAAATCTTCTAGTCTTTTACTAAATAACCTAGCTGATCCAAGGCCTCTTCGATATAGTGGAGGTCTTGTTGTGTTTCGGCTTCAACTAGGTGGTAATGGATACCATCTGTCAATTCAGATAAAGGTTTAAAATCAGAATGCTCGACTTGTTCTAGAAAATGTTGCACATCTCTGCGACAAGACAGTTTCAGCAAGGTTTCGATTTCTCCATAAACTGGATGGTCAATCAAGGTATTTTGAACACGTCCACCATTATCAACAATAGCAAGGAGTTCTTGACCGATTTCTTCAACTTCATGTTTCACTTTGAAAAGTTTGTGAACATAAGGATTGGTTTCAATTTGCTTATAGACGTAGCCACGATTAGTGGATAGGATAGGAGCTCCATCGGCTCTCAAAATTGCAATGTCCTGCACAATGACCTGACGTGTGACATGAAAATGTTCCGCCAAACTTTGGCCGTTGAGGGCTTTAGGAGCTTCTTTCAAGAGTTGGAGCAGGGCTTGTTTGCGATCTTTTGTCATAGCTTTTCCTTTTAACGGCGTTTTCGAAGCACTTTATAGACAGCTAGTGCTAATGTATAGTCTACCATACTATGGATAATTGTGCCAAATCCAACTAGAACAAAGAGAACATAAAACATATTTTCTATATTGGTACCGGAAGTGGCGTAAAAAACGACACAGGCTAATACTTCAGCAAGGGCATGGATAATCGCTAAAACAAAGTTAAAAATCCAGGAAGATTTTGGTTTATCTAGGGTATCGGGGAATTTTTGTAGGTAAAGAGCTCCCAAAGTCCCAAAAAAGATATGGGAAAAAGCTCGAAAAACGATAACCATGGGATAGCCAGCCATCAAAAATCCAAAACTAGAGGCTAGAATGACAAAAACTGCCATCAAGGGCGACAAGAACATAGCGATAAAAATAGCGATGTGGCTCCCCAAAGTATAGGAAGCAGGAGGAATGACAATCTTAAAAGGCATAACAATTGGAATCAAAATCGCAATAGCCGTTAAAAGGGCAGTCATTGTCATAAATTGTGTCTTTTTCCGTGTATTCATAAGAATCTCCTTTTTATCTGTATATACACTAGTATAGTACAATAAACAAGACAATAAAGCAAGGATTTACTTGAGTTTATAGGTCATTTTAAATTAAATATTGGTAATGATTTCACTAAAAAGAAACTGTATAGAGCAAAATCTCCACCTTCAAGCATGAAAGTGGAGATTGTTTTTATTTTTTCAAAGTCTGTAGTCGTGGAACAATGGCTAGGGTTAGAACTGCGGAAATGACTAATTCAGCAATCGAATTTGTAGAGATAACAGTTGCTAGGAGTTTTTGGATATTACCATCAAAAACATTTCCAAAAAGGTAGAAAATTCCACCAAGGACAAAGACTGTGTTGGTAAGTGAACCAAGGGCACCAGCTAAAATAAGACCAGTTTTATTTTTCATCAGTTTATAAACTAGATACGGAGTTAAACCAATCAAAATACGTGGGACGATGGCAATGATAGCTGAATAGATGTTTCCGTTTGGGACGAATGGTGAGAAGAGGTAGCTTGTCGGTAGAATCGTAATTGTATTAACCGTCAAACTAAGTAACCCCATCAAAAATCCAAGTGTAACTCCAACTCGTGGACCGTAAATAATGCTGGCGATAATGACAGGAATGTGAACAATGGTCGGTTTGATTGGGAATGGAAAAAGGTTAAAGATAAGTGAGCTCAGAAAATGAATCACGAGCATGGTTGCAAAAAAGATAGCAATAGGTGCAATATTAGAGCGTTTTTTCATCGAGAGTTTCCTTTATTCTTTCTAAAATAATTGTGAGGTCGGCTAAAGCTCCTCGTCCATGGTCGCCACAAGCTAGTAGGGATTCCTTAGGAGCAATCAGCTGATAGCCGTAGGCTTCTAATGTTTTCAGATTAGCCTGAGTTGCCGGATGGTCATACATTTTTGTATTCATAGCTGGTGCGATGAGTTTGGGAATATGACTTGGCAAGGCTAGAGCAGTACTGGTCACCATATTGTCCGCAACTCCGTGGGCTAGTTTTGCAATAGTATTAGCAGTTGCAGGGGCTACGATAAATAAATCTGCTTTTTTTCCAAGTTCAATATGATTAACCTGATCAGGATAGGGTTCCTTCATGACATCCAAGTGGACAGGATTCTGTGATAAGACCTGTAGTGTCAAAGGTTGGATAAACTCTGTAGCAGCCTGAGTCATTAAGACAGTGACTTGATGGCCTTGTTTTTTTAGAGAACTGACTAAATCTACCGACTTGTAAGAGGCAATTGAGCCCGTTACAGCCAAGAGAATATGTGCCATAGCTTTCCTTTCTATGAATGATAGGCTTGAATCTTTTCAAGGAGGAGTTTTGCAATTTCTTCTTTAGTCTGGACTGTTTGAAGATGATCTTTCTCAACAAAGATTGCGCGGTGCTGAACTGCTGAGATTTGAGTGAAATCATTCGCAATGATTAAGTCAGCTTGGTTCTTGATAAGACTTTTTCTAGCAATGTCAACCAGATGGTCTTCAGAAACATCAACCAGCAGTTTGAAACCAATCAGATGAATAGCAGGATTCCATTCCTTGACTAGAGAGATGATTTTGGGTGTTTTTTTCAGAAACAAAACTTGAACCTCATCAGTTGAAGAAATCTTAGTCTGATGATTCTGCTTGCTTAAAAATTCTTCTAGATTGGAGCTAGCCTGAACTTCCTCCATCCCCGTCATATAAACAGGAGTGTAGTCAGATACAGCCATTGAGTGAATCAAGACCTGATAATCCTTAATACGTTCTTGCATTTCCAGAAGAAGGTCCTTGGTATTGTTAATTTCTCGAATATTTAGGTTGGGATGGGCTTCTGGCTTCAAAGCTCGTTTTGTAGTAATTAAACAAACTTCATGCCCTGCAGCAAGCAAAGTTTCTGTGATGATTTTGCCCAAGAGACCCGTAGAATGGTTAGTGATAGAGCGGACGCTATCGATAGCTTCACTAGTACCGCCCGATGTAACTAAAATTTTCATAGCACTATTGTACACAAAAATAAACGGTAAGTAAAATGAAAGCGATAAATTTTTGGTAAAAACGAAGATTTACTATAGTTTCAAACTATAAAGCCATATAAAATTTAAGAAAGAACTCTAAAAACCTTAAAAATAGGGATATTTACGAACGTTTAGAGAGTTTTAGGATGTTAAAAATCTTGTTTTGTGTTATAATGAATTATCATATAAGAGGTTAGAGGAGTTTTGAATGAAAACAGATATTGAAATCGCACAGAGTATTGAGTTGAAGCCAATCGTTGATGTTGTAGAGAAACTTGGTATTTCTTACGATGATTTGGAGTTGTACGGAAAGTACAAGGCTAAGCTCAGCTTTGATAAAATTCGTGCAGTTGAGAGCAATCCAGTTGGGAAATTGATCTTGGTTACTGCCATCAACCCAACGCCTGCAGGTGAAGGAAAATCAACTATTACCATTGGTCTTGCGGATGCCTTGAACAAGATTGGCAAGAAAACCATGATTGCTATTCGCGAACCATCTCTTGGTCCAGTAATGGGGATTAAGGGTGGTGCCGCTGGTGGTGGTTATGCCCAAGTGCTACCAATGGAAGACATCAACCTCCACTTCACTGGAGATATGCATGCCATTACGACTGCCAACAATGCGCTTTCTGCCTTGATTGACAACCACTTACACCAAGGGAATGAGTTGGGAATTGACCAACGTCGTATTCTCTGGAAACGTGTTGTGGACTTGAACGACCGTGCTCTTCGCCATGTAACAGTTGGGCTTGGTGGTCCTCTAAATGGTATTCCTCGTGAGGATGGTTTTGACATTACCGTTGCTTCCGAAATCATGGCAATTCTTTGCTTGGCAACAGACATCGAGGACTTGAAACGCCGTCTGGCTAATATCGTTATCGGTTATCGTTATGACCGTACACCTGTTTATGTAGGTGATTTGCAGATTGAAGGTGCCTTGGCGTTGATCTTGAAGGATGCTATTAAGCCTAATCTCGTTCAAACAATTTATGGTACACCTGCCTTTGTTCATGGTGGTCCATTTGCCAATATTGCTCATGGATGTAACTCTGTCTTGGCAACGACAACAGCCCTTCACCTGGCTGATTACACAGTTACTGAAGCTGGTTTTGGTGCAGACCTTGGTGCCGAGAAATTCCTTGATATTAAGACACCAAACTTGCCAACATCTCCAGATGCAGTGGTTATTGTAGCAACCCTTCGTGCCCTTAAGATGAATGGTGGCGTGGCTAAGGATGCTCTTACAGAGGAAAATGTAGAAGCAGTGCGTGCAGGTTTTGCCAACTTGAAACGCCACGTTGAAAATATCCGTAAATTTGGAGTACCTGCAGTCGTAGCTATTAACGAATTTGTGTCTGATACAGAAGCTGAAATTGCAGCCTTGAAAGAACTCTGTGCCTCAATTGATGTACCAGTTGAGTTAGCAAGTGTCTGGGCTGATGGTGCAGAAGGTGGAGTAGCTCTTGCCGAAACAGTTGTTAAGACAATCGCTGAAAACCCAGCTAACTACAAACGTTTGTATGACAATGACCTTTCTGTTCAAGAAAAGATTGAAAAGATTGTTACTGAAATCTACCGTGGTAGCAAAGTGAATTTTGAGAAGAAAGCTCAAACACAAATTGCTCAAATCGTTCAAAACGGTTGGGACAAATTGCCAATCTGTATGGCTAAAACTCAATATAGTTTCTCAGACAATCCGAATGCACTTGGAGCACCTGAAAACTTTGAAATTACCATTCGTGAATTGGTTCCAAAATTAGGTGCAGGCTTTATCGTTGCCTTAACTGGTGATGTCATGACCATGCCAGGACTTCCAAAACGACCAGCTGCTCTCAACATGGATGTTGAAAGCGATGGAACAGTATTAGGCTTGTTCTAGTATATTGCAATTGATTTTAAATGAGTTTGGAAATAATATCCAAGCTCATTTTTTATCTAGATATAAGAAGTTGCCTTCTACACGTAACCAGTCTAGGTAAAGATATTTTCCCTAAATTCTGATATAATAGAAATATTGACTTCAAGAGTAAGGAAGAGAAGATGAACGCATTATTAAATGGAATGAATAACCGTCAGGCTGAGGCGGTGCAAACGACAGAAGGTCCCTTGTTGATTATGGCAGGGGCTGGTTCTGGAAAGACCCGAGTTTTGACCCACCGTATTGCTTATTTGATTGATGAAAAGATGGTCAATCCATGGAATATCTTGGCCATTACCTTTACTAATAAGGCTGCGCGTGAGATGAAAGAGCGTGCTTATAGCCTCAATCCAGCTACTCAGGATTGTCTGATTGCGACCTTCCACTCCATGTGCGTTCGTATTTTGCGTCGCGATGCGGATCATATTGGCTACAACCGTAATTTTACTATTGTGGATCCTGGTGAACAGCGAACGCTCATGAAACGCATTCTCAAGCAGTTGAACTTGGACCCTAAAAAATGGAATGAGCGAACTATTTTGGGGACCATTTCTAATGCTAAGAATGATTTGATTGATGATGTGGCTTATGCTGCCCAAGCTGGCGATATGTATACGCAAATCGTGTCCCAGTGTTACACGGCTTATCAAAAAGAGCTTCGTCAGTCGGAGTCGGTTGACTTTGATGATTTGATTATGCTGACCTTGCGTCTCTTTGATCAAAATCCTGATGTCTTGACCTACTATCAGCAGAAGTTCCAGTACATCCACGTAGATGAGTACCAAGATACCAACCACGCTCAGTACCAATTGGTCAAACTCTTGGCTTCCCGTTTTAAAAATATCTGTGTGGTTGGGGATGCGGACCAGTCTATCTACGGTTGGCGTGGTGCTGATATGCAGAATATTTTGGATTTTGAGAAAGATTATCCCCAAGCCAAGGTTGTTTTGTTGGAGGAAAATTACCGTTCCACCAAAACAATTCTCCAAGCGGCCAACGAGGTCATTAAAAATAATAAAAACCGTCGCCCTAAGAATCTCTGGACCCAAAATGCTGATGGGGAGCAAATCGTTTACTATCGTGCCGATGATGAGCTGGATGAGGCTGTATTTGTGGCTAAAACTATTGATGAACTTGGTCGGAGCCAAAATTTCCTTCACAAGGATTTTGCAGTTCTCTATCGTACTAACGCCCAGTCTCGTACTATTGAAGAAGCCCTGCTCAAGTCAAACATTCCTTATACCATGGTTGGCGGAACTAAGTTCTACAGCCGTAAGGAAATCCGCGATATTATCGCTTACCTCAATCTTATTGCTAATTTGAGTGACAATATCAGTTTTGAACGTATTATCAACGAACCGAAACGTGGAATTGGGCCAGGTACAGTTGAGAAAATCCGGGACTTTGCGAATATGCAAGACATGTCCATGCTAGATGCTTCAGCCAATATCATGTTATCTGGTATCAAGGGTAAGGCAGCTCAATCTATCTGGGATTTTGCCAATATGATTCTAGATTTACGAGAGCAGCTAGATCAATTAACTATTACAGAGTTGGTTGAGGCCGTCCTAGAAAAAACAGGTTACGTCGATATTCTAAATGCTCAAGCGACTTTAGAAAGCAAGGCTAGGGTTGAAAATATTGAAGAGTTCCTTTCTGTGACGAAAAACTTTGATGACACCTCTGATGGGCCAGAAGAGGAAACTGGTCTGGATAAACTGAGTCGTTTCTTAAATGATTTGGCCTTAATTGCAGACACAGATTCAGGTAGTCAGGAGACATCAGAAGTGACCCTGATGACCCTACACGCTGCCAAAGGTCTCGAGTTTCCAGTTGTCTTTTTGATTGGGATGGAAGAAAATGTCTTTCCGCTTAGCCGTGCAGCTGAAGATCAAGATGAATTGGAAGAAGAACGCCGTCTGGCCTATGTAGGAATTACGCGTGCAGAGAAAATTCTCTATCTGACCAATGCCAACTCGCGTCTGCTTTTCGGTCGCACCAACTACAACCGTCCTACTCGATTTATTAACGAAATTAGTTCAGACTTGCTTGAGTATCAAGGTCTGGCTCGTCCAGCAAATACAAGCTTTAAGGCATCTTATAGCAGTGGTGGTCTTGCCTTTGGTCAAGGTATGAGTTTGGCTCAAGCTCTTCAAGAACGGAAACGCAATGCTGCACCAAAATCTATCCAGTCAAGTGGTCTCCCATTTGGTCAATTTACAGCTGGAGCAAAATCAGCGTCTAGCGAGGCAAATTGGTCCATTGGTGATATTGCCCTCCACAAGAAATGGGGAGAGGGAACCGTTCTGGAAGTTTCAGGTAGCGGTGCTACGCAGGAATTGAAAATCAATTTCCCAGAAGTAGGTTTGAAAAAACTTTTGGCTAGTGTAGCCCCAATTGAGAAAAAAATCTAATTTTCCATCCTTCTCACGAATAATAAAGTGAGGAGGATTTTTATGTATAGTATTTCATTCCAAGAAGATTCACTATTACCAAGAGAAAGACTGGCCAAAGAAGGAGTTGAAGCGCTCAGTAATCAAGAGTTGCTAGCTATTTTACTAAGGACAGGAACACGTCAAGCTAGCGTTTTTGAAATTGCCCAGAAAGTCTTGAATAATCTTTCAAGCCTAACAGATTTGAAAAAAATGACCCTGCAGGAATTGCAGAGTCTATCTGGTATCGGCCGTGTTAAGGCCATAGAGTTACAAGCTATGATTGAACTGGGCCATCGTATTCACAAGCATGAGACCCTTGAGATGGAAAGTATTCTCAGCAGTCAAAAGTTGGCCAAGAAGATGCAGCAGGAATTGGGCCATAAAAAACAAGAGCACCTGGTGGCGCTCTATCTCAATACTCAAAATCAAATCATCCATCAACAGACCATTTTTATCGGTTCAGCTACTCGCAGTATCGCTGAACCACGTGAGATTCTTCATTATGCTATCAAGCATATGGCGACTTCACTCATCTTGGTCCACAATCATCCTTCAGGAGCGGTAGCGCCTAGCCGAAATGATGATCATGTCACTAAACTTGTTAAAGAAGCTTGCGACCTGATGGGGATTGTCCTCTTGGATCATTTGATTGTCTCACATTCTAGTTACTTTAGTTACCGTGAAAAGACAGATTTAATTTAAAGTTCATTTACGACATAGTCAAAGAGATTTTTATCTTTGGGACGATTTTCAAAAAGAAACTCTGGGTGCCACTGGACACCGAGAAAGGCAATGTCATCCGTACTCGTAACAGCTTCAATGATACCATCTTTAGGATCATGAGCCACAACTTTTAAGTTGGGGGCTAAATCCTTGATACTCTGGTGGTGGAAGGAGTTGATATGGGAAATTTCTCCATAGATTTCTCGAAGAACTGTATCAGGCTCTGTCACCAAGCGTTGAGTTGTGTATTCGGCGGAACAATCCTGCCAATGGTCTTCGATATCTTGGTACAAAGTTCCACCCATGGCAACGTTAAAGAGTTGAGTTCCACGACAGACAGAAAAAATTGGCTTTTTCTGTTTAATAGCTTCCTTGATGAGGGCCAGTTCAAAGATATCTCTTTGAAGATGGTAGTCATCGCTATCAATGGTTTTGGCTTCATCATAGAATTTTGGATCGACATTTTGCCCACCTGTCAAGATGAGCTTGTCAATCATACTGATATAGTGGCTAGCCATTTCTTGATCACCAATCGGTAGGATGATGGGAATCCCTCCAGCGTCTTTAACGCCTTCAACAAAGCCTTTTGCTACGTAGCTCATCATGATGTCATCATCTGGATGAGTTTTTTCGTTTCCTGTAATCCCAATAACTGGTTTTTTCATAAAATGATTTTCGCTTTCTAATCCTCTTTTCGCATGAAATAGAGGAGGGTTTGGAGTTCACTTGTCAAATCGACATACTGAACGACCACGTCTTTTGGTAAATGTAGATGGACTGGTGAAAAACTGAGAATTCCTTTCACGCCAGCATCCACCAAGAGATTAGCAACCTCTTGTGACTTAACGCTGGGAACGGTCAGGATAGCAGTCTTGACATCAGCATCCTTGATTTTATCCTTGATTTGAGAAATCCCGTAAATGGGAATTCCATCAGGAGTTTGGGTACCGACTTCGGGATGGTCATCTAGGTCAAAGGCCATGATAATCTTCATCTTGTTGCGCTCATGGAAGCGATAGTGGAGAAGGGCATGGCCCATATTTCCAATACCTACCAGCATGACATTGGTGATGGAGTTATCATTGAGCAAATCGGCAAAAAATGTCATCAGTTTTTTGACATCATAGCCAAAACCACGACGACCTAGTTCACCAAAATAGGAAAAATCACGACGTACGGTCGCGGAATCAATACCGATAGCCTCTGCAATTTGCTTAGAGTTGGCACGTTCAATCTTTTCTGCATGAAATCTCTTAAAAATTCGATAGTAGAGAGAGAGTCTTTTTGCTGTAGCTTTTGGAATAGCAGACTGTTTATCTTTCACAAAATCACAACCTTTCTATTCTTCTATTTTATAGAAACATTGTGAAAAAATCAACAAAAACAAGAAAAAACTAAGAAAAATCTTAGTTTTGATGTAAAAAATCTGCATGTGATAGAAAACGGTAGAGGTCTCCGACCAGTCCTTGGTAAACTTCTTGCCCTTTAAAGGTCAAAGAAGTTACATAAAGTGTATCTGGCAGAGTCACACATCCTGACAGAGCCAGCATGAGAGCCTCATAATCCTCATACTTGAGAGTGCGCTCTACATGATAGCTGTCCTTATAGGTCAGTTCAAACATTTTGGCTCTATCTTTCCGATTTTGTAAAGACACCACGTTCTACCAAGCTATCCATGAGGAAATAGAATTTTTCCTGATGAATGTGGTGGTCTTCTGATTTGAAAATATCAACTAGACGTAGCCCAAACTTGTCAGTGATATTGATTTTAGCACCTGTAAGTTCCTTGTTAATGATGATTTTGAGCTGGAATCCCTCACCGCTGTTCGGAACTTTTTCCAAAAGGCGAGTCAATTCATAGTTACCAACCTTAGTCTCAAAAAAGGTGTTGTCCTTAAGGGTGAATTTTTTAACAGAAGGGCTAAGAGTGTAGTCGTAGCGACAATTTTTTAACTGAATGGTTTTTTCAAATGCCATATGGCTAACCTCCGATAATTTCTTTTAAGGTTTTTGCGAGGGTTTGTAGGTCTTCAACAGTATTTTGTGGTGAGAGACTGATACGAACGGATTCCTTCAAGCGTTCTGAATTTGCCCCGTACATGGCTTCAAGAACATGGCTGGATTGTACAATGCCCGCAGTGCAGGCTGAGCCAGTAGAGATTGAAATTCCAGCCAAATCTAGACGAAGGAGTAAGAGGTCATTTTTCTGGCCAGGAAATCCAATATTGAGAACATAAGGGAGATGGTGATCGCTTCTATTCAGGTAATATTGAATGCCCTCTAGCTCTGTCAGAAAGGCAGTTTCTAGATTTTGTACATGTTGAAAATGTTCTTCTTGTTTTTCTAGGTCTTCTTTTAGGGCTGCAACCATGCCTATGATGGCAGCTAAATTTTCAGTCCCTGCTCGTTTTTTCTGTTCTTGGTCTCCGCCATGTAGATAGGAATCAAAGTCCATGCTAGAAGCGTAGAGAAAGCCGATTCCCTTAGGACCATGGAATTTATGGGCAGAAGCGGTGAGAAAATCAATGCCCAATTCTTCGAGGTGAATTGGTATTTTACCAATAGCTTGAACTGCATCAACATGATAGGCAGCAGGGTGTTGTTTGAGTATTTGGCCAATTTCAGCAATGGGAAGTAGGTTTCCTGTCTCATTATTAGCAAACATGGTAGAAACCAAAATCGTATCATCACGTAAAGACTTTTGAATTTGTTGGGCTGTGATTTCTTGATTTTCTGGCTGGATAATGGTTGCTTCAAAAC
Organism: Streptococcus sp. NM; assembly: GCF_003390135.1. Taxonomy (GTDB): domain Bacteria; phylum Bacillota; class Bacilli; order Lactobacillales; family Streptococcaceae; genus Streptococcus. The sequence continues at coordinate 722,229 of NZ_QUOS01000001.1, read as the reverse complement.
CAAAGTGTTGAACCAAGTAATCAATCGTTTCAAGGACGGCATGGTGCTCAATGGCAGTTGTGATGATATGTTTTCCTTGTTCTTGGTGACGAAGGCAGTAGCCAACGATAGCAGTATTGTTGCCTTCAGTTCCACCAGAAGTGAAAAAGATATGCTGAGGTTTTGTCCCCAGTAACTGAGCTAGTTCCTGACGGGCTTCTCGCAAGAGTTTGCCAGCTTGACGACCATGACTATGAATACTAGAAGGGTTTCCGTGGGTTTCTTGCATAACCTTGGTCATGGCTGAAATAGAAACTGCTGACATGGGAGTCGTTGCAGCATTGTCCAAATAAATCAAAGAATCACCTTATTTCTTTTTATTGTAGGCAAAGAGTGGGCTGACTGGTTTTCTTTCGTGGATACGGACGATGGCATCACCAATTAACTCACTAGCAGTGATGTAGCATACGTTTTTAGGAGTTTTTTCTTTTGTTGCTACTGAATCAGTCACAAGAATTTCTTTAATATTAGTATTGTCAAGAAGTTCAGCAGCTCCTTCGACGAAGAGACCGTGGCTAGAAACAGCATAAATTTCTGTAGCTCCTTCACGTTCAACGATTTTGGCAGCTTCAGAGAAGGTACGTCCTGTATTAAGGATATCGTCAATTAAAATAGCTTTCTTACCTTCAACATCACCGATGATATAACCTTCGTTGCGAGTTGCATCGTCTTGTGGGTAGTCGATAATGGCGATAGGAGCATCAAGATACTCAGCCAAGCTACGAGCACGTTTTACCCCTGAATTTTTAGGGCTAACGACAACAACATCTGAGCCAAGGAGCCCCTTATCGCAGTAATGTTTGGCAAATAGGGGCACTGTGAAGAGGTTATCAACAGGAATATCAAAGAAGCCTTGAACCTGAACGGCATGCAAATCAAGCGTAAGGATACGATCGACACCAGCCTTAACTAGCATATTGGCAACTAGTTTCGCTGTAAGTGGCTCACGAGGTGAAGCAATGCGGTCTTGACGTGCATAGCCAAAATATGGAAGGACAACGTTGATACTGTGGGCACTTGCGCGCACACAAGCGTCGACCATGATCAACAATTCCATTAGGTGGTTGTTAACAGGGAAGCTTGTAGACTGGATGATGTAAACATCATAACCACGGACACTTTCTTCGATATTCACTTGGATTTCTCCGTCTGAAAATTGACGTGATGATAGTTTTCCAAGCGGTACACCAACAGCTTGTGCAATTTTCTGTGCAATCTCTTGGTTAGAGTTGAGTGCGAAAAGTTTCATGTTTTTTCTATCTGACATTATAGACCGTCCTCTGTAAACTTTTTAAATCCTAGCCATATCTGTCTAGCCTATATGAACTAGGATTTTTGTATTTTATCTTTTCTATTTTACCAAAAAATAGAGATTATTTCAGCTATTTTTCATGCTTTTGACAAATCGGACCAATTTTGAAGGGGCTTTTTGGTAGGAAATCTGATTTTCCTCTAAAAATTGCTGGAAATCTTGTTTCCCTTGCTCGTGATTCTCAACTTCAAGCTCTAATTCGTAATCTGTAATATCAAAGTACTGACTTTCATCCAGCGCCATGAGACCAATAGCTGTTTGCATTTCATAGCGAAGCGTTGTTAGACAACCAAGGATCTGCCATTCACTAGTTTTAATACCATGTTTCGCCAATTCTTCCAGTACTAGCCCCTGAGGAAGTTCTTTCTTACTCAGATAGTTTTCAGCATCTTTTAGTTGCAATTTTTGGTTGTATTCCATGTTTCCAACACTTTGAGGGACTTTGAGTGTCAATTCTGCCCAGTCTTCAAAGGTTCGAATGCGCATAGCAACTTTCTTTTCTCGCAGTTCAAAATCAGGCGTGTCTATGTAGTAATTTTTTTGAAGAACAGGAGTGACGTCTGTGAACTGGCCTTTTAGACGATTGTATTCATCTTTTTTCAAGAGTGTTTTCAATTCAATTTCTAAATGTTTCATTTTTCTTACCTTTTCTTTATCGTTGAAAGCGGATTTATGGTATAATAAGCATTGTATTTATTGTATATGAATCTGGAGAAAAAATCAAAGATATTTTTGAAGGATAATATGAGAACAAGGGAGAATATATGACCTTAGAATGGGAAGAATTTCTAGATCCTTACATTCAAGCTGTTGGTGAGTTAAAAATTAAACTACGTGGTATTCGGAAGCAATATCGTAAGCAAAATAAGCATTCTCCTATTGAGTTTGTGACTGGTCGAGTTAAGCCAATTGAGAGTATCCAGGAAAAGATGGCTCGACGTGGTATTACTTATGCGACCTTAGAACACGATTTGCAAGATATTGCTGGTTTGCGTGTGATGGTTCAGTTTGTAGATGACGTTAAGGAAGTAGTGGAGATTTTGCGCAAACGTCAGGATATGCGGATCATACAGGAGCGAGACTATATTACTCATCGAAAAGCATCAGGCTACCGTTCCTATCACGTGGTAGTAGAATATACGGTTGATACCATCAATGGAGCCAAGACCATTTTGGCGGAAATTCAAATTCGTACCTTGGCCATGAATTTTTGGGCAACGATAGAACATTCTCTCAACTACAAGTACCAAGGGGATTTCCCAGAGGAAATTAAGAAGCGACTGGAAATTACTGCCAAAATTGCCCATCAGTTGGATGAAGAAATGGGTAAAATTCGAGATGATATTCAGGAAGCCCAGGCTCTTTTTGATCCTTTGAGTAGAAAATTAAATGACGGTGTAGGAAACAGTGACGATACAGATGAAGAATACAGGTAAACGAATTGACCTGATAGCTAATAGAAAACCGCAGAGTCAAAGGGTTTTGTATGAATTGCGAGATCGTTTGAAGAGAAATCAGTTTATACTCAATGATACCAATCCGGACATTGTCATCTCCATTGGTGGGGATGGCATGCTCTTGTCGGCCTTTCATAAGTACGAAAATCAGCTTGACAAGGTCCGCTTCATTGGTGTTCATACTGGACATTTGGGCTTCTATACGGACTACCGTGATTTTGAGTTGGACAAGCTAGTGACTAATTTGCAGCTAGATACCGGAGCAAGAGTCTCTTACCCTGTTCTAAATGTGAAGGTCTTTCTTGAAAATGGTGAAGTGAAGATTTTTAGAGCACTAAATGAAGCCAGTATCCGCAGGTCTGATCGAACCATGGTGGCGGATGTTGTGATTAACGGTGTCCACTTTGAACGTTTTCGTGGAGATGGGCTAACAGTTTCGACTCCGACTGGTAGTACAGCCTATAACAAATCACTTGGCGGAGCTGTTTTACACCCTACCATTGAAGCTTTGCAATTAACGGAAATTGCCAGCCTTAACAATCGTGTCTATCGAACGCTAGGTTCGTCCATTATTGTTCCTAAGAAGGATAAGATTGAACTCATTCCAACGAGAAACGATTACCATACTATTTCGGTTGACAATAGCGTTTATTCCTTCCGCAATATTGAACGAATTGAGTATCAAATCGACCATCATAAGATTCACTTTGTCGCATCACCTAGTCATACCAGTTTCTGGAACCGAGTTAAGGATGCTTTCATCGGCGAGGTGGACGAATGAGGTTTGAATTTATCGCAGATGAGCATGTCAAGGTTAAGACCTTCTTAAAAAAGCACGAGGTTTCAAAGGGACTTTTGGCCAAGATTAAGTTTAGAGGTGGAGCTATTCTGGTCAATAACCAACCGCAAAATGCAACGTATCTATTGGATATTGGAGACCGAGTTATCATCGATATTCCTGCTGAGGAAGGCTTTGAAACCCTAGAAGCTATCGAGAGACCATTAGATATTCTCTATGAGGATGACCATTTTCTAGTCTTAAATAAACCCTATGGAGTGGCTTCTATTCCTAGTGTCAATCACTCTAATACCATTGCCAATTTTATCAAGGGTTACTACGTCAAGCAAAACTATGAAAATCAGCAGGTTCACATTGTGACCAGACTTGATAGGGACACTTCTGGTTTGATGCTCTTTGCCAAGCACGGCTATGCCCACGCACGATTAGACAAGCAGTTGCAGAAGAAGTCCATTGAAAAACGCTACTTTGCTTTGGTTAAAGGTGATGGATACTTGGAGTCAGAGGGGGAAATTATTGCTCCGATTGCGCGTGATGAAGACTCCATTATCACCAGAAGAGTGGCTAAAGGCGGAAAGTATGCCCATACTTCTTACAAGATTGTAGCATCTTATGGGAATATTCACTTAGTTGATATTCGCCTGCATACTGGACGAACCCACCAAATCCGAGTCCATTTTTCTCATATTGGTTTTCCTTTGTTGGGAGATGACTTGTATGGTGGTAGTCTAGACGATGGAATTCAGCGCCAAGCCCTGCATTGCCATTACCTATCCTTTTATCATCCATTTTTAGAGCAAGACTTGCAGTTAGAAAGTCCCTTGCCGGATGATTTCAGTAACCTTATTACCCAGTTATCAACTAATACTCTATAAAAAATGATTCAGAGTATAATTATTATTATCTTAAAGGAGAAAACTCATGGAAGTTTTTGAAAGTCTCAAAGCCAACCTGGTTGGTAAAAATGCTCGTATCGTTCTCCCTGAAGGGGAAGAACCTCGTATTCTTCAAGCAACTAAACGCCTGGTAAAAGAAACAGAAGTGATTCCTGTTTTGCTTGGAAATCCTGAAAAAATTAAAATTTATCTTGAAATCGAAGGCATCGAGGATGGTTATGAAGTCATCGACCCTCAACACTACGATAAATTTGAAGAAATGGTTGCTGCCTTGGTAGAACGTCGTAAGGGTAAAATGTCTGAAGAAGATGCACGCAAGGTTTTGGTTGAAGATGTCAACTATTTTGGTGTTATGTTGGTTTACTTAGGATTGGTTGATGGAATGGTGTCAGGAGCGATTCACTCAACAGCTTCAACAGTTCGTCCAGCCCTTCAAATCATCAAAACTCGCCCAAATGTAACTCGTACTTCAGGTGCCTTTCTCATGGTTCGTGGTACGGAGCGTTACCTGTTTGGAGACTGTGCCATCAACATTAATCCAGACGCAGAAGCTTTGGCTGAAATTGCCATTAACTCAGCAATCACAGCTAAAATGTTTGGAATCGAGCCTAAAATTGCTATGCTAAGCTATTCTACTAAAGGTTCAGGATTTGGAGAAAGCGTTGATAAGGTTGTTGAAGCAACTAAAATTGCTCATGACTTGCGCCCTGACCTTGAAATCGATGGTGAGTTGCAATTTGATGCGGCATTTGTTCCAGAAACTGCAGCTCTGAAAGCTCCGGGAAGTACAGTAGCTGGTCAAGCAAACGTCTTCATCTTCCCAGGTATCGAGGCAGGAAATATTGGCTACAAGATGGCAGAACGTCTTGGTGGCTTTGCGGCAGTAGGTCCTGTTTTGCAAGGTTTGAACAAGCCAGTTAACGACCTTTCTCGTGGATGTAATGCTGATGATGTGTACAAGTTGACTCTTATCACAGCAGCTCAAGCAGTTCATCAATAATAATTCAACCTCTTTCCCTTGGGAAGAGGCTTTTTAATACTAGGAAAAGGACAGTTAGAGTCTTCTGTGTTATACTAGAGATATGTTAGATTTGAAAGAATACGGAATCGTCATGTGGCCGGATGAGAAGATTGTTTCTTTCCGTGAGAAACTTCTTACCTGGTATGATGAAAACAAAAGAGATTTACCCTGGCGTAGAAGTAAAAATCCTTATCATATCTGGGTGTCTGAAATTATGCTCCAGCAGACTAGGGTGGATACAGTTATCCCTTACTACGAACGATTCTTGGCCTGGTTTCCAACAGTTGAAAGTTTGGCAACTGCCCCTGAAGAGCGTTTGTTGAAGGCTTGGGAAGGTTTGGGCTATTATTCTCGAGTTCGTAATATGCAGGCTGCAGCCCAGCAGATTATGACTGACTTTGGTAGTCAATTTCCAAACACTTATGAAGGAATTTCCAGCTTGAAAGGGATTGGTCCTTACACAGCAGGAGCCATTTCCAGTATTGCTTTTAACTTGCCTGAGCCAGCTGTAGATGGTAATGTCATGCGTGTTTTGGCGCGTCTATTTGAAGTCAACCACGATATTGGGATTCCAAGTAATCGTAAAATTTTTCAGGCAATGATGGAAATCTTGATTGACCCAGAAAGGCCTGGTGACTTTAATCAAGCTTTGATGGACTTGGGATCAGATATTGAGGCGCCTGTAAATCCCAGACCAGAAGAAAGCCCAGTTAAGGACTTTAGTGCGGCATATCAGAATGGAAGCATGGACCGTTATCCAATTAAGGCTCCAAAGAAAAAGCCAATTCCCATTTATCTTAAAGCCTTAGTTGTGAAAAATTCTCAGGGACAATTTTTACTTGAAAAAAATGAAAGTGAAAAGCTCTTGGCAGGTTTTTGGCATTTCCCACTGGTAGAAGTAGATAACTTTTCACAAGAAGAGCAGTTTGACCTCTTTCACCAGGTTGCAGAAGAAAATGTGAACTTTGGTCCCAGTCCAGAAGAGAGTTTCCAGCAGGATTATGACTTAGATGTTGATTGGCTTGATATTTATTTTGACACTGTCAAGCATGTCTTTAGTCATCGCAAGTGGCATGTTCAAATTGTAGCAGGCCAGGTGACTGACTTTCATAACTTTTCAGATAGGGAAGTTCGCTGGCTTTCACCAGAAGAGTTTAAGAATTACCCACTTGCCAAACCCCAACAAAAAATCTGGCAGGCTTATGCACAAGCCAACTTAGACAATAGCAAAGACTAGCTATTGTGTCTTCTTGTTATTTTTTTGATATAATAGTAGAGAAAAAGGTGAACAAATGAAAAAAATATTAATTGTAGATGATGAAAAACCAATCTCGGATATTATCAAGTTTAATATGACCAAGGAAGGTTACGAGGTTGTAACTGCTTTTAATGGTCGTGAAGCACTAGAACAATTTGAAGCAGAGCAACCAGATATTATTATTCTGGATTTGATGCTTCCCGAAATTGATGGTTTAGAAGTTGCAAAGACTATTCGTAAGACGAGTAGTGTACCTATTATCATGCTGTCAGCTAAAGACAGTGAATTTGATAAGGTTATCGGTTTAGAGCTTGGAGCGGATGACTATGTAACCAAACCCTTCTCAAATCGTGAGTTGCAGGCGCGTGTTAAAGCTCTTCTTCGTCGTACGGACTTGGTTTCTGTAGATAATCAAGAGTCAGATGAAAAGAAAACCCAACCCTTGCAAATTGGGGACTTGGAGATTGTACCAGATGCTTATGTAGCTAAAAAATACGGTGAAGAACTAGACTTAACCCACCGTGAATTTGAGCTTTTGTATCACTTGGCTTCTCATATTGGTCAAGTGATTACCCGTGAACACTTGCTTGAAACGGTCTGGGGTTATGATTATTTCGGAGATGTTCGGACTGTTGACGTAACTATCAGACGTTTGCGTGAGAAGATTGAAGATACACCAAGTCGTCCAGAGTACATCCTAACACGTCGCGGTGTTGGTTATTATATGAGAAATAATGATTGAATTTATTAGAAAAAATATTCTTACTAGTGATTTTATCTTCATTTTAATTTTATTGGGTTTTATCTTGATTGTTACCTTGCTTTTGCTAGAAAATCGGCGAGATAATATTCGGTTGAAGCAAATCAATCAAAAGGTGAAAGACCTGATTGCAGGAGACTATTCTCAGGTATTGGATATGCAGGGAAGCTCTGAAATCACTAATATTACCAATAATCTCAATGATTTATCAGAAGTAATCCGTTTGACTCAAGAAAATCTGGAACAAGAGAGTAAACGATTACATAGTATCCTCTCTTATATGACGGACGGAGTCCTTGCGACCAATCGTCGTGGCAAGATTACCATGATTAATGACATGGCTAAGAAACAGTTAGGTGTTCAGAAAGAAGATGTTCTAAACAAAAGTATCCTAGAATTGCTTGAGATTGAAGATGAGTATGAACTTCGTGATTTGATTACCCAAGTTCCTGAGCTTATGATTGATTCTCAGGATGCCAATGGTGAATATCTGAGCCTTCGTGTACGTTTTGCCTTGGTTCGTCGAGAGTCTGGCTTTATCTCAGGTTTGGTTGCAGTTTTGCATGATACGACGGAGCAGGAGAAGGAAGAACGGGAACGGAGACTCTTTGTTTCCAACGTTAGTCATGAGCTACGAACGCCTCTGACTAGCGTAAAATCCTATCTTGAAGCCTTGGATGAGGGTGCCTTGTCAGAACCTGTCGCTCCAGACTTTATCAAGGTGTCTCTAGACGAAACAAACCGTATGATGCGGATGGTGACGGATCTTCTCCATCTTTCACGTATTGATAATGCAACCAGTCATCTAGATGTGGAACTGATTAACTTTACAGCTTTTATTACTTTTATTCTTAACCGTTTTGATAAGATGAGGGGATCAGATGAAGAGAAGAAATACGAATTGGTTAGAGATTATCCGATTACGTCTGTCTGGATTGAAATTGATACAGACAAAATGACGCAGGTGATTGATAATATTCTTAACAATGCCATTAAGTATTCACCAGATGGTGGGAAAATCACAGTGACCATGAAGACAACTGATGATCAGATGATTTTATCTATCTCAGACCAAGGTTTGGGTATTCCTAAGCAGGATTTACCACGTATTTTTGACCGTTTTTATCGTGTTGATCGTGCCAGAAGTCGTGCCCAAGGTGGTACAGGCCTAGGACTGTCTATTGCTAAAGAAATTATCAAACAACATAAGGGCTTTATTTGGGCCAAAAGTGAATACGGTAAGGGATCAACCTTTACCATCGTGCTCCCTTATGATAAGGATGCAGTGAAAGAAGAAGTATGGGAGGACGAAGTAGAAGACTAGAATGAGTGAAACAGGCTTTAAATACAGTATTTTAGCGTCGGGTTCCAGTGGAAATTCCTTTTATCTGGAAACGCCAAAAAAGAAACTTTTAGTGGATGCAGGCTTATCTGGTAAGAAAATCACCAGCCTACTTGCTGAAATCAATCGTAAACCAGAAGATTTGGATGCTATTTTGATTACCCATGAGCATGCTGATCATATTCATGGTGTCGGAGTTTTAGCTCGAAAGTATGGAATGGATCTTTATGCTAATGAAAAAACTTGGCAAGCTATGGAAAATAGTAAGTACCTAGGCAAAGTGGATTCATCACAAAAACATATTTTTGAGATGGGAAAAACTAAGACTTTTGGTGATATTGACATTGAAAGTTTTGGTGTTAGCCATGATGCGGTTGCTCCACAGTTTTACCGCTTTATGAAAGATGATAAGAGTTTTGTCATGCTGACGGATACAGGATATGTCAGTGACCGAATGGCAGGTATAGTCGAAAACGCCGATGGCTACCTAATTGAGTCAAACCATGATGTTGAAATCCTGAGAGCAGGTTCTTACGCATGGCGACTCAAGCAACGGATTCTGTCTGACCTAGGCCACCTCTCAAATGAAGATGGTGCTGATGCCATGATTCGCACACTAGGTAATCGTACCAAGAAGATTTACCTAGGACATTTGTCTAAAGAGAATAATATTAAAGAACTAGCCCACATGACCATGGTCAATCAGTTAGCTCAAGCAGATCTAGGAGTAGGAGTGGATTTTCAAGTTTACGATACGTCTCCAGACACTGCAACACCTTTAACGGATATATAAAAATGAACACCAAGTGGTGTTCATTTTTAATGAATCGTAGTTTTAAATTTATGCTATAATAAATTCATAAGCGATTATAATGGAGAAATATAAATTGAAGAAGACTTGGACATTTTCAGATTACTATGACACAATCATATTATTATTAGCATTGATATCTGTGGTGCTAGTTATTTTTGGATTTATGGATGTTATAGATTTGCATAATCCGCCTTACAATATTATTGATTTAATGATTTGGATAGTGTTTATAGTAGACTATCTATGGCGTTTCTTTACTAGTAAAGAAAAATTTCGTTTCATTATTGATAATATTTTTGATTTATTGGCAATCCTTCCATCAAATGCTATTTTTACAGTTTTCCGTTTGGGACGTATTTTTCGTTTAGCAAAATTAACAAAATTAGTTAAACTTACAAGGTTATTAAGAATAATTGGCTTAAGTGGAAAATTAGAAAGAAAAGCTAGTAGATTACTACGAACGAATGGCTTGCTTTATATCTTATATGTCAATGTATTTATTGTATTTGTTGGAAGCTCAATCTTCTCAGTTGTAGAGGAGAAGGCTTTCTCAGATAGTCTTTGGTGGGCTATTATTACAGTAACAACTGTTGGTTATGGTGATATAGTCCCAAGTTCAATATTTGGGAAATGGTTAGCAATAATCTTAATGCTAGTGGGAATTGGAACGATTGGGATGCTAACTAGCGCCTTAACTAATTTTTTTGTTAAAGAAAATTCTAATGAAGAATCCAAATTAGATGAACTACAGAATGAATTAGTTATGCAAAGGCGTTTAGTCGAGAAGCAGGCTGAAAGGATTGAAGAACTTCATAAAATGGTACAAGAATTGCTTAAAAAGTATTAGTTTAGAAAAAAACAAAAACCACTCAAACGAGTGGTTTTTATAATCCAGCAAATTCTTTGATTTCTTGAGCTGACATAGAAGAATCACAACGGACCTTAATCTCACCATTTTCAACATGAACAAAACCTGGTACAGTTGGGATTTCGTAACGTGATCGGAAGTCTTGCAATGCATCTAGTTGACTTGGTTCTTCACTATTGATGAAATAGATGTGTGCTTTTGTTTCAGCTACCACACCAGCCAAAGTGCCAGCAAATTTACGGCAGTAAGGGCAAGTTTTGCGACCGATAAAGAAGGTTGCAGTTTCTTTTTTATCAAGAGCTTCTTGCGCACGCGCAACTGTAGTGACTTCAAGGTCTTTGATGTTTTCTAAAAATTGTTCCATGAGTTTTCCTCGCTTTCTTTTAAATCTAGTATGCCATAAAATTTTTAAAAATGCTTAGATTTGATACGAAAAAAGATGAGATTGGTTGATCTCATCTTTTAATTGTTTATTTTACAAAGGCATTGATTTCAGCTTCGATGTTAGCAATTTTAGCTTGTGATTCTTCGTTTGTTTCCCCTACAACTGCAATGTAGAACTTGATTTTTGGTTCTGTGCCTGAAGGGCGAACGGCAATCCATGAACCGTCAGCGAGTGTGTATTTCAACACATCACTTGGAGGAGTTGTCAAGTTTGTAACAGTACCGTCAGCAGCAGTAGCTGTTTGAGCTTTGAAGTCTTCTACGACAGTGATAGCTGTTGTGTTCCATTCTTTTGGAGCATTGTTGCGGAATTTAGCCATAATTGCTTTGATTTGTTCAGCACCATCGACACCTGAAAGAGTAACAGAGATTGTTTTTTCTGCATAGTAACCGTACTCTTTGTAGATTTCTTCGATGCCGTCAGCAAGTGTTAAACCACGTGAACGGTAGTAGGCAGCAAGCTCAGCAACTACAAGGACAGCTTGGATAGCATCTTTATCACGAACGAATGGTTTAATCAAGTAGCCAAAGCTTTCTTCAAACCCCATCATGTAAGTGTGATTGTGTTTTTCTTCGAATTCTTGGATTTTTTCAGCGATAAATTTGAAACCAGTCAAGACATTGAACATAGTTGCGCCGTAGCTTTCTGCAATCTTCGTTACCAAGTCAGTTGATACGATTGATTTACATAGGGCTGCATTTGCAGGAAGAGTTCCAGCGTTTTTGTGGGCTTCCAAGATGTATTTAGCCATGATGGCACCGATTTGGTTACCTGAAAGGTTGAGGTAGCTACCATCTTTTTGAAGAACTTCAACACCAACACGGTCAGCGTCTGGGTCAGTTGCCACAAGAACATCTGCACCAACTTGACGACCAAGTTCTTCAGCAAGGGCAAAGGCTGCTTGGCTTTCTGGGTTTGGAGATTTTACAGTTGAGAAGTCAGGATCGGCAGTTGCTTGCGCCTCAACGACTTGAACTGAGTCAAATCCTGCTTGGGCAAGAGCACGACGAGCCAACATTTCACCAGTACCATGAAGTGGTGTGTAGACAATTTTCATGTCTTTACCGAATTCTTCAATCAAGGCTGGGTTGATGTTTACGTCCTTAACCTCTTTAAGGTATTCTACGTCAACAGCTTCGCCGATAACTTCAATCAAGCCAGAAGCTTTTTCAGCTTCCACATCAGCAACTTCAACTGCAAATGGGTTTTCGATAGCACGGATATAAGTAGTCAACGCGTCCGCATCGTGTGGAGGCATTTGTCCACCGTCTTCACCGTAAACCTTGTAACCGTTAAATGGTGCAGGGTTGTGGCTAGCTGTGACCATGATACCTGCGAAACAGTTGAGGTGACGAACTGCAAATGAGAGTTCTGGAGTTGGACGAAGGCTTTCAAATACATAAGATTTGATACCGTGTTTAGCAAGAACTGCCGCAGACTCAAAGGCAAACTCAGGTGAGAAGTGACGGCTATCGTAGGCGATTGCTACACCGCGTTCTTTTTCGTTTCCACCTTTTGACTCAATTAAACGAGCCAATCCTTCAGTAGCTTGACGAACAACGTAGATGTTGATACGGTTTGTCCCAGCACCAATCAAGCCACGCATACCTGCAGTACCAAATTCAAGGTTTGTATAGAAGGCATCTTCCTTCGTTTTTTCATCCATATTTTCCAAATCTTGACGAAGGTAGTCAGGAAGCTCCGCAAAATTAACCCATTTCTGGTAATTTTCTTGGTAAGACATTGAAATTCTCCTTTTTGTAAATTGTTTTAACCGTTCACATTATAGCACTTTTTAGCGTTTTAGTAAAACGTTAGCATGAGAGTCACTACTTTAATAAATCATTTTCCTCACGATATCTATCAGATTTAGTTTTCTGGTTTTCTATTGTATAAGCATAGGAAATAGATTTTAAAAAAAAACATTTAGTGATTAGTTAGGCATTTATAATTTGTTCCACCAATTTTAGAAAGAATTCTATAATTTTTAGATTTTTTTAAACATTCGGTTTTCTGTTTTGAATATTATTATACCTATGGTATAATATCAGTAATAATAAAAGGAGACATTCTATTATGAAAAAAATTCTTAAGCATTCTGCTTTATTGTTATCAGCTTTAGCACTTGTTGCTTGTGGAACTTCGAAAAAAGCCAGCGACAACGGTACTGCATCAAATTCTAACTTTGAAATATCTGTTAAAGATGGAATGTTTGTATTGCCTAAGGATGAAAATTCATCTTCAAACTATCTTGCACTTCAAGTAGAAATCAAAAACAATCGTGACAAACAGTTCAGTTTCACTAGCCGCGATATCACTCTTTACAATGAAAAAGATGAAAAAGTAGAACCAATTCAAATGTATGATAGTGACAGTAAAACTAAATTCATGGATTATGGGGATAGTATTTCTAAAGGAAAAAGTGTAGCTGGCTATGTTGTCTATGAAGTTGATAAAAATGCTAAATATGAGCTTCATTTTGCACCTAGCTTCTATGAAGATATCAAAGAAAAATCTAATAAGAATAATGACGTAGCTATCAAAGTTGATCCAAGTAAGTACGAAGATCATATTGATGAAGCTAAAGAAGTAATGAAAAAGTATGTTGATGCGGTCTACCTTGATGGGGAAAGCTCAGGTGGTGGGAAAAAACTAAGCACTACTGACAATAAGGCTAAAGTTGTTCCCCTTGCAGATGATAAAAAATCATCTGATGGTGGAGCTGAATTCACTAATGATGTTAAGGCTGATAGGGAAGAATTCATTAAGAAATTTACAGAATCATTCGGAAAAAGTTTTTATAACTACAAACCTTCAGATTCAGAACTCCGCACCTTTGCTGAAGGATATATCAAAGCTAATGCTAAACGAGCAAAGGTAGAATACAAAGTAAAAACTTATTTGCCTGACTATGCAGTTATCTATGTAAGACCAGAAACAATTGACTTGGATAACTTAAATGTTTATGAACTAAGCCGTAAATTCTACGAAGAAAATAAAGGAAAATATGGTAACTATTCAGAAGCTATGAAAGCTGGTGAGAAGTATATTCTAGAAAATGCTCCAAGCCAATTTGAGTCTACTCCTCTAGATACTAGTGATAGTATGAGAAAAGAGGGGTATGAAATTAAAATGAGTAAAAAAGATGGGAAATGGACCATTGACACTTCTTCTAAGAACTATGATTTAAACGATATGGCTCGCACATTCCGTGGAGGGGTTGGTTATTAATATTAAAAGTTCGAGTTTTAAACTTGAACTTTTTTATTGCATTTGTATAAAATAGAAAAAGATAGTAAAATAGGTTTATGATTATTTTACAAGCTAATAAAATTGAACGTTCTTTTGCAGGAGAGGTTCTTTTTGATAATATCAACCTGCAGGTTGATGAACGAGACAGGATTGCCCTTGTTGGGAAAAATGGAGCAGGTAAGTCTACTCTTTTGAAGATTTTGGTTGGAGAAGAGGAGCCAACTAGTGGAGAAATCAATAAGAAAAAAGATATTTCTCTGTCTTACCTAGCCCAAGATAGCCGTTTTGAGTCTGAAAATACCATCTACGATGAGATGCTTCATGTCTTTGATGACTTGCGTCGTACGGAGAAACAACTTCGTCAGATGGAGCTAGAGATGGGAGAAAAGTCTGGTGAGGATTTGGATAAACTGATGTCAGATTACGACCGCTTATCTGAGAATTTTCGCCAAGCAGGTGGCTTTACCTATGAAGCTGATATACGAGCCATTTTAAATGGATTCAAATTTGACGAATCTATGTGGCAGATGAGAATCGCTGAGCTTTCTGGTGGTCAAAATACCCGTCTGGCGCTGGCCAAAATGCTTCTTGAAAAGCCAAATCTCTTGGTATTGGACGAGCCAACCAACCATTTGGATATTGAAACTATTGCTTGGCTAGAGAATTACTTGGTAAATTATAGCGGTGCCCTCATTATCGTCAGTCATGACCGTTATTTCTTGGACAAGGTTGCGACAATTACGCTAGATTTGACCAAGCATTCCTTGGATCGCTATGTGGGCAACTACTCTCGTTTTGTCGAGTTGAAGGAGCAAAAGCTATCTACTGAGGCGAAGAATTATGAAAAGCAACAGAAGGAGATAGCTGCTCTGGAAGATTTTGTCAATCGCAATTTAGTCCGAGCTTCAACGACCAAACGTGCCCAATCTCGACGCAAACAACTGGAAAAAATGGAACGTTTGGACAAGCCTGAAGCTGGTAAGAAATCAGCCAATATGACCTTTCGGTCTGAAAAAACATCTGGTAATGTTGTATTGACTGTTGAAGATGCTGCTATTGGCTATGACGGGGAAGTCCTGTCAGAACCGATAAATCTAGACCTTCGTAAGATGAATGCTGTTGCCATCGTTGGTCCCAATGGTATTGGCAAGTCAACCTTTATCAAATCAATCGTGGATCAGATTCCTTTTATCAAGGGTGAAAAGCGATTTGGCGCTAATGTTGAGGTTGGTTACTATGACCAAACCCAAAGCAAGCTGACACCAAGTAATACTGTATTGGATGAACTCTGGAATGATTTTAAACTGACACCAGAAGTTGAAATTCGTAACCGTCTAGGTGCCTTCCTTTTCTTAGGAGATGATGTCAAAAAATCAGTCGGCATGCTGTCAGGTGGCGAAAAAGCACGTTTGCTTTTGGCTAAATTGTCTATGGAAAACAATAACTTTTTGATTTTGGATGAGCCAACCAACCACTTGGATATTGATAGTAAGGAAGTGTTGGAAAATGCCTTGATTGACTTTGATGGAACTCTTCTATTTGTCAGCCACGACCGTTACTTTATCAATCGTGTAGCAACTCATGTACTGGAATTGTCTGAGAAGGGTTCAACTCTCTACCTTGGAGATTACGATTACTATGTTGAGAAGAAAGCAGAAGTAGAAATGATTCAAACTGAGGAAGCTTCAACCAGCAATCAAGCAAAAGAAGCAAGCTCAGTTAATGACTATCAAGCTCAGAAAGAAAGTCAAAAAGAAGTTCGTAAGCTCATGCGACAAATCGAAAGTCTAGAAGCTGAAATTGAAGAGTTAGAAAGTCAAAGTCAAGCGATTTCTGAACAAATGTTGGAAACAAACGATGCCGAAAAACTCATGGAATTGCAGGCTGAACTGGACAAAATCAGCCACCGTCAGGAAGAAGCTATGCTTGAGTGGGAAGAATTATCGGAGCAGGTGTAAGATTTCTAAGTTTTCTGCCCTTCTCCATTGTGAGGAGGGCTTAATTTATGGTAAAATGGTTTTATGAATAAAAGAATGAATGAGTTGGTCGCCTTGCTCAATCGCTATGCGACTGAGTACTATACCAGCGACAATCCGTCGGTTTCAGACAGTGAGTATGACCGCCTTTACCGTGAGTTGGTCGAGTTGGAGTCTGCCTATCCAGATCAAGTGTTAGCAGACAGTCCGACCCATCGTGTTGGTGGCAAAGTCTTAGATGGTTTTGAAAAATACAGTCATCAGTATCCTCTTTATAGTTTGCAGGATGCTTTTTCACGTGAGGAGCTTGAAGCTTTTGACGCGCGTGTTCGTAAGGAAGTGGCTCATCCAACCTATATTTGTGAGCTGAAAATCGATGGCTTGTCTATCTCACTGAATTATGAAAAGGGGATTTTCGTTGCTGGGGCAACGCGTGGAGATGGTTCTGTTGGGGAGAATATCACGGAAAACCTTAAGCGTGTTAAGGACATTCCTTTGACCTTGCCAGAAGAACTAGATATCACAGTTCGTGGGGAATGTTACATGCCACGCGCTTCTTTTGACCAGGTTAACCAAGCTCGCCAAGAAAATGGAGAGCCTGAATTTGCCAATCCTCGTAATGCGGCAGCAGGCACCCTGCGACAGTTGGATACAGCAGTAGTTGCCAAGCGCAATCTTGCGACTTTCCTCTATCAAGAAGCCAGCCCGTCAACTCGTGATAGTCAAGAAAAAGTTTTGACGCACCTTGAACAACTAGGTTTTGTGGTCAATCCTAAGCGGATTTTGGCTGAAAATATAGATGAAATCTGGAATTTTATCCAAGAAGTAGGAGAGGAACGAGACAGTCTTCCCTATGATATCGATGGGGTGGTGATCAAGGTAAACGACCTAGCAAGTCAAGAAGAACTCGGTTTTACCGTTAAGGCTCCAAAGTGGGCAGTGGCCTACAAGTTCCCTGCTGAGGAAAAAGAAGCCCAACTACTCTCAGTTGACTGGACAGTTGGCCGTACGGGTGTTGTAACCCCAACTGCAAATCTAACACCAGTACAACTAGCTGGTACAACTGTTAGCCGTGCAACTCTGCACAATGTCGATTATATTGCTGAAAAAGATATCCGCAAAGACGATACGGTTATCGTCTATAAGGC
The DNA here is from genome assembly GCF_003390135.1 of Streptococcus sp. NM. Lineage (GTDB taxonomy): Bacteria > Bacillota > Bacilli > Lactobacillales > Streptococcaceae > Streptococcus. The sequence goes on along the minus strand of NZ_QUOS01000001.1, from coordinate 704,842 downwards.
TGGAGATATCATCCCTGCCGTTTTACGTGTGGTAGAGTCCAAACGGGTTTCTGAAGAGAAACTGGATATCCCTACAAACTGTCCAAGTTGTAACTCTGACTTGTTGCACTTTGAAGATGAAGTGGCCCTTCGTTGTATCAATCCGCGTTGTCCTGCCCAAATCATGGAAGGTTTGATTCATTTTGCTTCTCGTGATGCCATGAATATTACAGGCCTTGGTCCATCTATTGTTGAGAAACTCTTTGCTGCCAATCTAGTCAAGGATGTAGCGGATATTTACCGTTTGCAAGAAGAAGATTTCCTCCTTTTAGAGGGGGTTAAGGAAAAGTCCGCTGCTAAACTGTATCAAGCCATTCAAGCATCTAAGGAAAATTCTGCAGAGAAGCTCTTATTTGGTTTGGGAATTCGCCATGTAGGAAGCAAGGCCAGTCAGCTCTTACTTCAACATTTTCATTCAATCGAAAATCTGGCGCAGGCAGATCCAGAGGAAGTGGCTAGTATTGAAAGTCTGGGTGGTGTGATTGCCAAGAGTCTTCAGACATATTTTGCGACAGAAGGCTCTGAAATTCTCCTCAGAGAATTGAGAGAAGCTGGGGTCAATCTGGACTATAAAGGTCAGACAGTAGTTGCGGATGCAGCCTTGTCAGGTTTGACAGTGGTATTGACTGGAAAATTAGAACGTCTCAAACGCTCAGAAGCTAAAAGTAAACTCGAAAGCTTGGGAGCTAAAGTAACAGGTAGTGTTTCTAAAAAGACCGACCTCGTCGTTGCAGGTGTAGATGCTGGAAGTAAACTGCAAAAAGCAAAAGAACTTGGTATCGAAGTTCGAGATGAAGAATGGCTAGAAAGCTTGTAATAATCGTTTAAAATCAGAGTTTAGATAATATGACTATGTTTTTTAATCGGTACTAAATCGGTCAAGAATTTATTAGTGAAAATAGAAACAAATTAAGAAGTAAAAAGGAAAATTAAAAAATGTATAACTACCCTATGCGTATTCATTACCATCGCAAGAATGGAGAATACGACACCTGCTCTTTTGTAAAAAGTCAAGACCAGCGAATTGATTTGCTGACCTACAAAGAAGATTATTTTGGCGCTTTATTTAGTTTTGAACACCCAAGTGTTCATGCATTAGAAAGCTTGAATTTTGTGGTTCATACAGGTCAAACCAGTAAAGAATATGCTATCCGTTTTAATCATTATCCTCTTTTAACAGAAGTCTGGATTTTGGAAGGGGATGATAGAATTTATTATTCTGAAAATCCTGCTATTGTCAGTCCTTTCTATAAGAATCAAAATCCTTTTGCCTTTGACAAGGCCATTAATAGTGCTAGTTTTGACCACCATTGGGGTTACCAAGGTGAATTGGGGTGCCGTGTAGAGGATAATCAAGCTCATTTTGCTCTCTGGGCTCCAACAGCGACAGAAGTGCAGGTAGTTGTTTATGAATCTGCCGCTAACAATGCTCCTGTTTGGAAGACTTTTGAGATGGAAAGAGGCAATAGCTACTCTTATAACCATAAAGACAATACAATCGGTGTCTGGAGTTTGGATGTTGATGAAGATTTGACTGGTAAGGCTTATCAGTATCAAGTCCAATTCCCTCATCACCAGACACTGACACGTGACCCTTACACAATCGCGACCAGTCCTGATGGCAAACGTTCAGCTATCCTGAGTCATGCAGAAAAGCAAGTTGAAGGCTTCGAGGTCAAGCACGGTTCTGAGGCTACTTGGCGTTTGACAAATCCATGTAAGGCAGTTATCTGTGAAATGCACATTCGTGATTTGACCAAATCACCGACCTCGGGTGTGGATGAACATCTTCGAGGAACTTTCTTGGGTGCTGCTCAGACTGGAACGGTTAACCAGTACGGTCAAGCAACTGCTTTTGATTACATCAAAGAGATTGGCTACAATTATGTTCAGTTGCAACCAATTGCAGACCGTCACAAAGAATATGATGCTGATGGGAATGTAACCTACAACTGGGGTTATGATCCACAAAACTATAATGCACCAGAAACGAGCCTTTCAACCAATCCAGATGATCCAGCTCAGGTCATTCGTGATTTGAAGACCATGGTTCAAGCCTATCACGATGCGGGCATTGGTGTCATTATGGATGTGGTCTATAACCATACCTTCTCAGTTGTTGATGCACCTTTCCAAACAACTGTCCCTGATTACTATTATCGTATGAACCCAGATGGCACCTTCCAGAATGGAACAGGTGTTGGAAATGAAACAGCCAGCGAACACGAAATGTTCCGCAAGTATATGATTGATTCTCTTCTATACTGGGTGCAGGAATACAATATTGACGGCTTCCGTTTTGATTTGATGGGGATTCATGATGTTAAGACCATGCAGATGATTCGTCAGAGCTTGGATGAAATCGACCCTAACATTATCCTCTATGGAGAAGGTTGGGATATGGGAACAGGTCTTGCCCCTTATGATAAGGCTAAGAAAGACAATGCCTACCAGATGCCAAGTATTGGTTTCTTTAATGACAATCAGCGTGATGCTGTAAAAGGTGGAGAAGTTTATGGTGCTATCAAGTCAGGTTTTGTTAGTGGTGCTGCGACAGAGCCAATTCTTGCCAAAGCAATTCTAGGCAGTCGTGAATTAGGTACCTATACACATCCAAACCAAGTACTTAACTATGTGGAAGCCCATGACAATTACAATCTTCACGATTTGTTGGCAACCCTACATCCAGACCAAAGTTCAGAGCAAATCATGCGCAAGGTTGAGACAGCCACAGCTATGAACCTACTCATGCAGGGGATGGCCTTTATGGAAATCGGTCAAGAATTTGGTCGTACCAAACTGGTTGCGACTGGTGAAAATGGTGAGCTGACCCATGATGATAGAGAACGTGCTATGAATAGCTATAATGCTCCAGACAGTGTGAACCAAGTGAACTGGGACTTGCTTAATGAGCGTCAAGATAGTATTGAGTTTATCCGTCAGATGATTCGATTGAAGACAGAAAGCAGTGCCTTTTCTTACTCAACTTATGATGAGATTTACCATCATGTTTTTGTTCATTCAGCCAACGAACATAGTGGTTGGATTGTCTATGAGATTCAAGGGGAAGAACATTTACTGGTTGTATTTAATGCTAAAGGGCAAGACTTCCAGTTTGAAAATGCTGGAAATCTAGAACTATTGGTGACCAATAGCCATTTAAGTGATAAAGATATGGTTGGTGGCGTCAGTGCCAGCGTCTTTAAAGTTTTGTAGAATAGATTTACAATTTAAATTCATTTGTGGTGCTTTATCTGTTAATAAAATCAGGAGATTCGTTTCCTGATTTATTTTTTTACTTAAAATTATATTTTTGTTAGCTAAATAACGAACTTTATGATAGTATTATAAAAAAACAATTCGTTTTCAAAGCGTTTCTGAAAATTTCTTGATTTACAAGTGAACACATCAGTGAATTTGTTGAAGACTTTCAAAAGATTTTTTTGCAAATTCCGTAATTTACTTGAATCTTCCCTAAAAAGGTAGTATAATAAATCTATAGAAAACGCTTACAGAAATAGGAGGGTGTATGGATAAGAAAAAAGCTTTAAAAACCTTTATGACAGGTGAAAATTTTCACCTCCAGCACTATCTGGGAGCTCATAGGGAAGAAAAAAATGGAGAGTATGGCTATACTTTTCGTGTGTGGGCGCCTAATGCTCAGGCTGTTCACTTGGTAGGGGATTTCACTAATTGGGTTGAAAATCAAATTCTGATGGAACGGAATGAATTTGGAGTCTGGGAAGTCTTTACCAGTCTTGCTCAAGAAGGCCAAATTTATAAGTACCATATCACACGTGCAAATGGTCATCAGCTGATGAAGATTGACCCTTTGGCTGTACGGTATGAGGCACGACCTGGGACTGGTGCTATTTTAACAGATATTCCAGAAAAGAAATGGAAGGATGGTCTCTGGCTAGCCCGTAGAAAACGCTTGAGCTTTGAAGAGCGTCCTGTCAATATTTACGAGGCTCATGCTGGCTCTTGGAAGAGAAATCCTGATGGCAGCCCCTATAGTTTTGCTCAATTGAAAGATGAACTTATTCCTTACTTGGTTGAGATGAACTATACTCACATTGAGTTTATGCCTTTGATGTCTCACCCACTCGGTTTGAGTTGGGGTTACCAGCTTATGGGTTACTTTGCTTTAGAGCATGCCTATGGTCGTCCTGAAGAGTTTCAAGATTTTGTTGAGGAATGTCACTTAAACAATATAGGCGTCATTGTGGACTGGGTACCTGGTCACTTTACTATCAATGATGATGCCTTGGCCTATTATGATGGAACACCGACTTTTGAATACCAAGACCATAATAAGGCTCATAACTATGGTTGGGGAGCACTCAATTTTGACCTTGGAAAGAATGAAGTCCAGTCTTTCTTGATTTCTAGTATTATGTTTTGGATTGACTTTTACCATCTAGATGGTATTCGTGTGGATGCAGTGAGCAACATGCTCTATCTTGACTACGACGATGCTCCATGGACGCCTAATAAAGATGGGGGCAATCTCAACTACGAGGGATATTATTTCTTAAAACGTTTGAATGATGTCATTAAACAAGCTCATCCAGATGTTATGATGATAGCTGAGGAAAGTTCATCAGCTACTCAGATTACTGACACCAAGGATTCAGATGGCCTTGGCTTCGACTACAAATGGAATATGGGTTGGATGAATGATATCCTCCGATTCTACGAAGAAGATCCGATTTATCGTAAATATGACTTTAACCTGGTGACTTTTAGCTTTATGTATGTCTTCAAGGAGAATTATCTCCTACCATTCTCGCACGATGAAGTGGTTCATGGCAAGAAGAGTATGATGCACAAGATGTGGGGAGATCGTTATAATCAATTCGCAGGCTTGCGTAATCTCTACACTTACCAAATTTGTCACCCTGGTAAGAAATTACTCTTCATGGGTAGTGAATATGGGCAATTCCTAGAATGGAAATCTGAAGAACAGTTGGAATGGTCTAATCTAGAAGATCCAATGAATGCTAAGATGAAGTATTTCACTTCTCAGCTAAACCAGTTTTATAAAGACCACCGCTGTCTGTGGGAAATTGATACCAGCTATGATGGTATTGAAATCATCGATGCGGATAATCGAGACCAGAGTGTTCTTTCCTTCATCCGTAAGGGTAAGAAGGATGATATGTTAGTCTGTATCTTTAATATGGCACCTGTTGAACGAAAAGATTTTACAATCGGACTTCCTGTTGCAGGGATTTACGAAGAAGTCTGGAATACTGAGTTAGAAGAGTGGGGAGGCGTTTGGAAAGAACACAATCAAACTGTGCAAACACAAGAAGGACTTTGGAAAGATTATGAGCAGACCTTGACCTTTACCCTACCGGCTATGGGAGCAAGTGTTTGGAAAATCAAACGTCGCTTGAAACCTACTAAAACCGTCACAAGTAAAAACCAAAAAGGAGTAGAAAATGAAGAATGAAATGTTAGCTTTGATTCTTGCTGGTGGGCAAGGAACTCGTCTCGGTAAACTCACTCAAAGCATTGCAAAACCAGCTGTGCAATTTGGTGGGCGCTACCGTATCATTGACTTTGCTCTTTCAAACTGTGCCAACTCAGGTATCAACAATGTTGGAGTTATTACACAGTACCAACCACTTGCTCTCAACAACCATATTGGGAATGGTTCAAGCTGGGGACTAGACGGTATCAATTCTGGTGTCTCTATTCTTCAACCTTATTCTGCAAGCGAAGGAAATCGTTGGTTCGAGGGGACTAGCCACGCTATTTACCAAAATATTGATTATATCGACAGTGTCAACCCTGAGTATGTTTTGATTCTATCTGGGGACCACATCTATAAAATGGATTATGATGATATGCTCCAGTCACACAAGGATAATAATGCTAGTTTGACAGTCGCAGTTCTTGATGTTCCTCTTAAGGAAGCTAGCCGTTTTGGTATCATGAATACAGATGCAAACAATCGTATTGTTGAATTTGAAGAAAAACCAGCTCAACCTAAATCCACCAAAGCTTCTATGGGAATCTATATCTTTGATTGGCAACGTCTGCGCAATATGCTTGTTGCTGCTGAAAAGAGCAATGTCGATATGTCTGACTTTGGTAAGAATGTCATTCCAAATTACCTTGAGTCAGGTGAAAGTGTTTATGCCTACGAATTTAATGGTTACTGGAAAGATGTTGGTACGATTGAATCGCTTTGGGAAGCTAACATGGAATATATTTCACCAGAAAATGCCTTGGATAGCCGTAACCGTCAATGGAAGATTTACTCAAGAAACTTAATTTCACCACCAAACTTCCTTGGGGCAAATGCTCACGTGGAAGATTCCTTGGTTGTTGATGGCTGTTTCGTAGATGGAACTGTTAAACATTCTATCCTCTCAACAGGTGCGCAAGTTCGCGAAGGGGCAGAAGTAGTAGATTCAGTTATCATGAGTGGTGCAATTGTTGGTCAGGGAGCTAAAATCAAACGTGCCATTATTGGTGAAGGTGCAGTTATTTCTGATGGTGTCGAAATTGATGGAACAGAAGAAGTACAAGTTGTAGGATATGATGAAGTAGTGGGGGTAGCAACAGATGAAGATTGATAAATATTCTGCCATTTTAGGAAACACAGTTGGTTTTCATGATATGTCAACACTGACAGACCACCGTCCAGTAGCTAGTTTGCCATTTGGTGGTAAATATCGCTTAATTGATTTCCCGCTTTCAAGTCTTGCTAATGCTGGTGTCCGTAGTATTTTTGGTATTTTCCAACAAGATAATATCAGCTCAGTCTTCGACCATATCCGTTCTGGGCGTGAGTGGGGCTTGTCAACTCTTCTTAGCCACTACTATCTAGGTATTTACAATACCCGTGTGGAAAGTAGTACAGTTGGAAAAGAATACTACCAACAGCTTCTTACTTATTTGAAACGTTCTGGCTCAAACCAAACAGTATCACTTAACTGTGATGTTTTGATTAATATTGATCTGAACCAAGTATTCCACCTACACAGTGCAAATAAGGGGCCTATCACTGTAGTTTATAAAAAACTACCTAAAAAAGATATTTCAGAAGTAAATGCAATCTTGGAAGTGGATGAAACAGACCATGTTCGTTCTCACAAACTCTTTGATAGTAAATCAACAGATGAAGTTTACAATATGTCCACAGATATCTTTGTCGTTGATACACCGTGGTTGATTGAACGCTTAGAAGAAGAAGCTAAGAAAGAACATCCAGAGAAATTGCGTTATGTTTTACGGGATTTAGCTGCAAAAGAAGGGGCTTTTGCCTACGAGTACACAGGTTATCTAGCAAATATTCATTCTGTAGAGTCTTATTACAAAGCTAACAAAGATATGCTTGAATCACAAAAATTCTACTCTCTCTTCTCACCAAATCAAAAGATTTATACAAAGGTCAAGAATGAAGAACCGACCTACTATGCTAACACATCGAAGGTAAGCACGTCTCAGTTTGCTTCTGGTAGTATCATTGAGGGGGAAGTGGATAATTCTGTTCTATCACGTAATATTCATGTGCATAAGGATAGCTTGGTTAAAGATAGCATCTTATTCCCTCGTGTTGTTATTGGAGAAGGTGCTCAGGTAGAATATGCTATTTTGGACAAGGGTGTTGAAGTTGCGGATGGCGTTGTGATCCGTGGAACTGCAGAACATCCAGTCGTCGTTAAGAAAGGTGCTAAAGTAACAGAGGATATTCATTCATGAAAATTTTATTTGTAGCAGCGGAGGGTGCACCCTTTTCAAAAACAGGTGGTTTGGGAGACGTCATTGGCGCTCTTCCAAAATCACTGGTAAAAGCAGGACATGAAGTTGCAGTAATTCTCCCCTACTATGACATGGTAGAGGCTAAATTTGGAAATCAGATTGAAGATGTTCTTCATTTTGAGGTGAGTGTTGGTTGGCGCAGACAGTACTGTGGAATTAAGAAAACAGTACTAAATGGTGTGACCTTCTACTTTATTGACAATCAATATTATTTCTTCCGTGGTCATGTTTACGGTGATTTTGACGACGGAGAGCGCTTTGCATTTTTCCAACTTGCTGCCATTGAGGCTATGGAAAGGATTGACTTTATTCCTGATCTTCTCCATGTTCATGACTACCATACAGCTATGATTCCTTTCTTGTTGAAGGAAAAATACCGTTGGATTCAAGCCTATCAAGGAATAAAAACTGTTTTAACTATTCATAATTTAGAATTCCAAGGACAATTTTCAGAAGGAATGTTGGGTGATTTGTTTGGAGTTGGCTTTGAACGATACGCTGATGGCACCCTTCGCTGGAATAACTGTCTGAACTGGATGAAGGCAGGTATTCTCTATGCGGATCGTGTGTCAACCGTTTCACCTAGTTATGCTCATGAAATTATGACTAGTCAGTTTGGATGTAACTTGGATCAGATTCTTAGGATGGAGTCTGGTAAAGTTTCTGGTATCGTGAATGGGATTGATGCTGACCTTTATAATCCTCAGACGGATGCCCTTTTAGACTATCATTTTAATCAGGAAGATCTGTCTGGAAAAGCCAAGAATAAGGCAAAATTACAAGAGAGAGTTGGCTTGCCAGTTAGAGCTGATGTTCCTCTGGTGGGAATTGTTTCTCGTTTGACACGTCAAAAAGGTTTTGATGTAGTGGTGGAAAGTCTGCACCATATCTTGCAAAATGATGTTCAGATTGTTCTTTTGGGAACTGGCGATCCAGCATTTGAAGGAGCTTTCTCATGGTTTGCTCAAATCTATCCAGACAAGCTATCAGCAAATATCACTTTTGATGTCAAACTAGCTCAAGAAATCTACGCTGCTTGTGACCTCTTCCTCATGCCAAGTCGTTTTGAACCGTGTGGCTTGTCTCAAATGATGGCTATGCGTTACGGAACCTTGCCATTGGTCCATGAAGTTGGTGGCTTGCGAGATACCGTTCGTGCTTTCAATCCAATCGAAGGAAGCGGTACTGGCTTTAGCTTTGACAATCTATCACCTTATTGGTTAAATTGGACTTTCCAAACAGCTTTGGACTTGTATAGAAATCATCCTGACGTTTGGAGAAACTTACAAAAACAAGCTATGGAGTGTGATTTCTCATGGGATACAGCCTGCAAGTCATACCTAGACTTGTACCATAGTTTAGTTAATTAATAGATAAAATCGTATGATGACTTCATACGATTTTTGGGCTGTTTAGAGAGGAGAACTAATGTCTCAAGTAAAAGGCTTGTGTGTTATGGATGTTGATGGAACCTTAATCCTAGAAGAAGTGATTGACCTTTTGGGAAGAGAGGTAGGTCGTGAGGAGGAAATTTCGCAGATTACAAGTCGGGCAATGAGAGGAGAGTTAGACTTTGAAAGCAGTTTAAGAAAAAGAGTTTCCTTCTTGGAAGGCCTTCCTATTTCGGTATTTGATAAAGTCTTCAATTCTATTCATCTAACGCCAAATGCCCAGGAATTCATTTCCATTCTCCAAAAGAATGGTATCCTAGTTGGTCTGGTGTCTGGTGGCTTTACGCAAATAGTTGAGAGATTAGCAAAATCACTTGGTATTGCCTATTTCTCTGCCAATCAACTTGAAGTCAAAGATGGTCTTCTAACAGGAAAATTGATTAGACAAATTATCAGTCCCCAGGTCAAAAAAAAGACTTTGGAAAAATGGAGAGAGAAACTAAAACTTCCTAAAGAAAGAACGATTGCAATCGGTGATGGGGCCAATGATCTATTAATGTTGATGTCAGCAGGACTAGGAATCGCCTTTTGTGCCAAAGAAGTGCTCAAAAAAGAAATACCGAATCATGTTGATAAGAGGGATTTTTTAGAAGTTCTTCCTTTGATTGACTGGTTAGAATGAGGTAAAATATGAAGATTGTAATTGCACCAGATTCATTTAAGGAAAGCTTGACAGCTCAACAGGTAGCTGAAGCAATAAAAAGAGGCTTCCAACAATCGATAGTAGATGTAGACTGTCTCCTCTGCCCTGTTGGTGATGGGGGAGAAGGTACTGTAGATGCTATCCGACATTCTCTTGACCTAGAAGAAAAATGGATCCAAGTGACAGGACCTTTTGGACAAAAAGAAGCCATGCACTATTTTCAAAAAGGGAAACTGGCACTATTCGAAGTTGCTGATTTGGTTGGCCTTGGAAAGATTCCGATAGAGAAACGAAATCCACTTCAAATCCAAACTCGTGGTATCGGAGAGTTGATTCGCCATCTCATTGCTCAAGAGATTAAAGATATCTATATCGGTGTTGGTGGCACGGCCAGTAATGACGGAGGAATTGGGATTGCTGCTGGTTTAGGTTATCGATTTTATGATAGGGATGGAAATGTCTTGCCTGCTTGCGGTCAATCCTTACTAAACTTAGCTTCTGTCTCAATAGAAAATCGCTATGAAATTCCTGAAGATATTCAAATTCGTATTTTAGCGGATGTCGTGAGTCCCTTATGTGGTCATCAAGGTGCGACTTATACTTTTGGCAAACAAAAAGGTTTACATCCTACTATGTTTGCAGTCGTAGATCAGGCAATCCAAGATTTTTATGAAAAAATCTCACCTGCAACATTGGAAATTAAAGGAGCAGGAGCTGGGGGAGGCATTGCTGGCGGTTTGTGTGCTTTTGCTCAGGCAAATATCGTGTCTGGAATTGATAGCTGCTTGAACTTAATTAACTTTGATAAGAAAGTTTCACATGCTGACTTGGTTATCGTTGGTGAAGGCAGACTGGACAGTCAAAGCTTTGCTGGGAAAGCGCCGATAGGCGTAGCAAAAAGAACCCCTGTCGGAGTTCCTGTTATTGCTATTTGTGGTAGTCTTGCTGAAGATTTACCTCCCCTACCATTTGAAAATATCCAAGCTGCCTTTTCTATTTTGGAGAAAAGTGAACCTCTAGAAGATAGTTTGAAAAATGCCAGTCTCTATTTGGAGCACACGGCTGCCAATATAGGGCATTTATTAAATATGCGCAAGATTTAGCCAAACCATTTCTTCCAGATGGATGTTTTGGCTGGACCTTCCTTTTTATCTTCCCAAAGTTTTGCAAAAGCAAGTCGAAGGTCCTTTTCTTCTACTTGTACTGGTGCATTGCTATGGATAATCAGGCCAAAAGGAGAAGAAGAATGCTCTTCAGATACAATGGTAGCTTGACTATCAGTTTCTTTTGCTTCTTTTAAGTAGAAAACTTGTTTGTCAAATTCGATATTTGGTGAAATCTTCACAAATAGTGGCTCTGTTTTTTCCTGAAGATTTTCTAAAATAGATAAAAAGCCTTTTTCTAACTGAGGGCTATTTGCTGTATCAATATCTGCATATCCAAGAACTCTTTCCTCAAAAGTACCAAGATAGCGTCTTTGCTCATCCGGATTTAATTTTGCTCCACCATGAGCTTTTTCAAGTAATTGTTTTGATAAATCTGTCATGAAAACAGTATATCATAAAAGTTAGAATAAAACAGACAAAAGAAAGCGATTACTTTATAAAGTTAAGGAAAATTTGCACAAAGATAACGTTTTTTCTTGAAAAAGGAGGGGTTTTAAGGTATTATAGAGGTGTAAAAAATTTAACTCATAAGGAGAGTAAAAAATGTCAATTATTACTGATGTTTACGCTCGCGAAGTCCTAGACTCACGCGGTAACCCAACACTTGAAGTAGAAGTTTACACTGAATCAGGTGCTTTCGGACGTGGTATGGTTCCATCAGGAGCTTCTACTGGTGAACACGAAGCAGTTGAACTTCGCGACGGTGACAAATCTCGTTACGGTGGTCTTGGTACACAAAAAGCTGTTGACAACGTAAACAACATCATTGCTGAAGCTATCATCGGCTACGATGTACGTGACCAACAAGCTATCGACCGTGCTATGATCGCACTTGACGGTACTCCTAACAAAGGTAAATTGGGTGCAAACGCAATCCTTGGTGTGTCTATCGCTGTAGCTCGTGCTGCTGCTGATTACCTTGAAATCCCACTTTACAGCTACCTTGGTGGATTCAACACTAAAGTTCTTCCAACTCCAATGATGAACATCATCAACGGTGGTTCTCACTCTGACGCTCCAATCGCTTTCCAAGAGTTCATGATCTTGCCAGTTGGTGCGCCAACATTCAAAGAAGCTCTTCGTTACGGTGCTGAAATCTTCCACGCTCTTAAGAAAATCCTTAAATCACGTGGTTTGGAAACTGCCGTAGGTGACGAAGGTGGATTCGCTCCTCGTTTCGAAGGAACTGAAGACGGTGTTGAAACTATCCTTGCTGCGATCGAAGCTGCTGGATATGTTCCAGGTAAAGACGTATTTATCGGATTTGACTGTGCTTCATCAGAATTCTACGATAAAGAACGTAAAGTTTACGACTACACTAAATTTGAAGGTGAAGGCGCTGCTGTTCGTACATCTGCAGAACAAATCGACTACCTTGAAGAATTGGTTAACAAATACCCAATCATCACTATCGAAGATGGTATGGATGAAAACGACTGGGATGGTTGGAAAGCTCTTACTGAACGTCTTGGTAAGAAAGTACAACTTGTTGGTGATGACTTCTTCGTAACAAACACTGACTACCTTGCACGTGGTATCCAAGAAGGTGCTGCTAACTCAATCCTTATCAAAGTTAACCAAATCGGTACTCTTACTGAAACTTTTGAAGCTATCGAAATGGCTAAAGAAGCTGGTTACACTGCCGTTGTATCACACCGTTCAGGTGAAACTGAAGATTCAACAATCGCTGACATCGCAGTTGCAACTAACGCAGGACAAATCAAGACTGGTTCACTTTCACGTACAGACCGTATCGCTAAATACAACCAATTGCTTCGCATCGAAGACCAACTTGGTGAAGTAGCTGAATACCGTGGATTGAAATCATTCTACAACTTGAAAAAATAAAATAGTTCAGTGAACTATTTTATCCCGAACCTTGAAATTCAAAAGTTCGGCCGTTGATTTAACAACGTTTCTAGCCCCTCGGATTTTATCCGAAGGGCTTTTTTTCTGTTCAGGGGGCAAAAAAGGGGCAGTGTTTATGGTATAATAGACAAAAATACGTGAATTAGAAAGAAATTATGTCTAAAGAAATTGATATTGAGTATTACCACCAGCTAGCCTTGCAAAAGCAAAAGGAGCACCGTAAAATTTTAGCAAATCTAAAGAAAAAACCACCAAAAAATCTAGATAAGATAGCTCAACAGATTCACCAAGAAGTTTTTGAGGAGATTGATTGTACGGCCTGTGCCAACTGTTGCAAGACATTGGGGCCTGACTTTAAAGAAGCGGATATTACACGAATCGCCAAGTACTTTAAGATGAAATTACCTGCTTTTGAAGCAGAGTTTTTGCAAGTAGATGAAGATGGTGATAAGGTTTTTAAATCCATGCCTTGTCCCTTTCTAGGAGGAGATAATCTCTGTTCCATCTATGACGTTCGTCCAAAAGCCTGTCGAGAGTTCCCCCATACAGATCGAAAAAAGATCCATCAAATCAACCATTTGACGATTAAGAATACTTTGACCTGTCCAGCAGCCTATCTCTTTGTTGAGAAATTAAAGGATAAGTTATAGAGATTTAAAGGATAAAAAATTTCTAATAATAACTAACAATATGAAGGGAGTACTCCTGTGCCTAGACCGAAAACAAAAGAGGAGCTAGTGCTGGCCTCTAAGGAAAACTATGAAAAGCTCAATCGTTTCATATCCCAACTAAGTGAAGATGAGCTACAGACTCCATTTGATTTTTCAAGAGACCCAAAGAAAAAAGAAGCTCACTGGAAAAGGGATAATAATCTACGGGATGTCTTGATTCATCTCTATGAATGGCATCAGTTACTTTTGGCTTGGGTACATTCTAATCAAGAAGGTCACGAAAGACCTTTTCTCCCTGAAATTTATAATTGGAAAACTTATGGAGAAATGAATGTCGTTTTTTGGAAGAAGCACCAGAAAACGTCCTTAGAAGAAGCGACTAGACTTCTAGAACAATCACATAGGGAGGTTTTAGAGTTGATAGAAGTTTTTAGTAATGACGAACTCTTTACCAAAGGTGTCTATAAATGGACCGGCGGAACAAGTCTAGGTTCCTATTTTATCAGTAGCACCTCCAGCCACTATGGTTGGGCTCTGAAAAAACTCAAAGCACATCAGAAGAATTGTCAGGAATAGATGGCCTATTTGAAATAGAAAGAATGAGTTCTTTTAAAAGTAAGATAAAAGCAAAGGGCTATCAAGTGATGTAGCCCTTTTGAGTTATACAAGCAAATTACCATGCAAAAGCTGTCGTTGGAGCATTGAGCGCTTCTAACCACTGTTTATTTTTTACGGGGCAAAGAGTTACGGATATACCGGCCATATCTAGACTGGTCATAAATGTTCCTGATTTTATAAAGGTAATAGTGACTCCTTCAATTTCTAAGAGTTGAAGGAGATCATTGATAAATACGCCCATTTCTAAGTTGCTGGTAGTGCCTAGATTATTTACAAGCAATATAAATTGATCACCCTTTTTCCAATGATAGTGCAATCTTAATTTACTTATAATTTCATTTGCAAGGATTTCCGACAATTGGAATGGGACGATACGATAGCCTTCTTCGCCATGTATACCAATACCATAAGAAATATTTCCTTCTTCCAAGTTAAATAGTGGACGGGTGGCTTGGGGGAGACTAGCAGATTTCGTTGCAAAGCCAATTGTTGCGATTTCGGGAGCAAGCTGATGACCTAAATCAGTTAGTTGCCCTATGTCGGCACCATTTTGAGCTGCAAATCCTAGAACTTTATGAAGCAAAATAGTCCCTGCAAGCCCTCTTCCTCTAATTTGAAATCTATTGTGAGGTTCAATTGAAATATCGTCGTGTGCTAGACTATAGCCGACCTTAATTCCTTCTTGTCTAGCAGTATTAATGGCCCAGCTAAATTCTTTGATGTCTGCTTCGAAATTTTTTACAATGATGAAGACACCGTGACCATTGTTTAAAAAACGAATGGACTCTAAGATTTCAGTTCTTGTAGGAGGAGTAAATAATTGGCCATAGATAGCAGCAGTAAGCATTCCTTCTCCCACATATCCAATATGAGCAGGTTCGTGACCTGAACCTCCACCCGATAATATTGGAACCTGATGAGGATTGCGATTTTTTTGATAGACTAATGGTAAGGCAGGGTGTTTTTCTAATTCAGGGTGACTGCTGACAGTTGCCGAAATGTAACTTGAAATAATTTTCTGTTTATGATTTGAAATAAATGTCATTGTGGTCTCTTTCCAATAATTGTCATGATTAGAAAGTCTGGTTGTGGAACTGGACTTTTTTTATTGACGTAAGCCTTCACGATTTCTGCTAGAGCGTGTGAATGATAGTCTAGCAAAAAACAAGTATAAGCAGATGAATCGATATCAATCTGACCGTATTCTCTTAAAATTTTTGATACAAGCAAGCGACAGTAGCTGATAAAGTGGCCATAGAAGTTATTTTGCCCTTGAATATCGAAAAGTTGAATATAAAAGTCACGCTCTTGTTCGAAATAAAGAAACAATTCTTGTAATAGTTTTTGGCCTGAAATGAAGTCCAAGTTATTGGTAATATACTCGGTTAAGTCAGTTTCAAATATCCAGTCTAGCAGCTCATATTTATCAAGAAAATGATTGTAAAAGGTCTGTCTACGAATGCCAGCTGATTCCATGATATCTACAATAGAGATTTTATCAAATTCTCTAGTAGCTAATAGATCTCTAAATGCCTTGGCAATTCGTTTTTTTGTAATGAGTGATGATGCCATAGGAAACCTTTCTTTTACTTACTTCATTTTACCAAAAAATTTTTTTAAACGGGTTTAAAAAAGGGGACAAATAATAGAATCTGTCCCTTATCAGCAAGCAGTAAAAAATATATAATGAAAGCGAAAACAAAGGTACATGCTGAAAGGAGTTTCTCATGAAAAAAATTATAAATGAACCAACACAAGTTGTTGATGAAATGCTGCAGGGATTGTCATTTATGCATGATGACTTGGTTCAACGCCTAGATGGCTTTGATGTCATCGTTAGAAAGTCAGAAAAGACAGGAAAAGTTGGACTCATTTCAGGTGGAGGTTCAGGACATGAACCAAGTCATGCTGGATTTGTAGGAGATGGGATGTTGTCTGCTGCCATTTGTGGAGCAGTCTTCACTTCACCTACTCCGGACCAAATTTTAGAAGCTATCAAGGCGGCTGATGAAGGTGCTGGAGTTTTCATGGTCATCAAGAACTATTCTGGTGACATTATGAACTTTGAAATTGCACAAGAACTTGCTGAAATGGAAGGTATTGATGTAGCAAGCGTTGTGGTTGATGATGATATCGCTGTTGAAAATAGTCTATATACCCAAGGCCGTCGAGGTGTTGCAGGTACTATTTTAGTCCATAAAATTTTGGGTGATGCGGCTCGTTCCGGTAAATCATTATCTGAAATGAAGGACTTGGCCGACAAACTTGTCTTAGAAATTAAAACAATTGGCTTAGCTCTATCTGGCGCTACTGTTCCAGAAGTTGGGAAACCAGGTTTTGTTCTAGAAGATGATGAATTTGAATACGGAGTTGGTATTCATGGTGAGCCAGGATATAAAAAAGAGAAAATGCAACCTTCAGCACTATTGGCTTCAGAATTAGTTGAAAAACTATCTGAAGGTTTCCAGCTTAAGGATGGTGAACGCTATGGCCTTCTCATCAATGGTTTAGGAAGCACTCCTCTTATGGAGCAATACGTATTTGCAAATGATGTGGCTAAATTACTCCATGAAAAAGGTGTTGAGTTGGCATTTAAGAAAATTGGAAACTATATGACATCAATCGATATGGCTGGCTTGTCATTAACATTGATTCGATTGGCAGATGATGAGTGGTTGGATGCTCTAAATGCACCTGTTACTACCCCAGCTTGGTAAAACTCAAGGAGGAAATGTCGCATGAATGCTGAACAAGCACTTGAATGGATGAAGCTTTTTAATGAAAAGATTCAAGAACAGAAAGATTACCTTAGTGAGCTAGACACCCCTATAGGAGATGGAGACCACGGTGGAAATATGGCGCGTGGCATGGCTGCAGTTATGGAAAACTTAGAAGGAAAGCAATTTGAGACCAGCAGTGATGTTTTTAAACTTGTCTCAATGCAACTACTGAGTAAGGTAGGCGGTGCTTCTGGTCCCTTGTATGGCTCTGCTTTTATGGGCATGGCCAAGGCTGATTCAAATTCGAAAATAGATGAAATCTTACAAAGTGGTCTGGATATGATTGTCAAACGTGGGAAAGCAACAGTTGGAGAAAAGACAATGGTTGATGTTTGGACTCCAGTTATTGCTGCCTTGTCTGCTGGCCAATTGACTCAAGAGCTTATTGATCAGGTAGTGAATGCTACCAAAGATTTACTTGCAACTAAAGGAAGGGCATCTTATGTAGGAGAACGTTCTCTTGGACATATTGATCCTGGATCATTCTCATCAGGATTACTCTTTACTGCTCTTTTAGAAACTGGGGTGGTTTAATGGGAAGTATTGGTCTTGTTATCGTTTCACATTCCAAACACATTGCACAAGGTGTCGTTGAACTGATTAGTGAAGTAGCTAAAGATGTTCCGATTACTTATGTAGGAGGAACCGAAGATGGAGGAATTGGAACAAGTTTTAATCAAGTAGATAGGGTTGTTTTCGAAAATCCAGCAGATACTTTATTAGCCTTTTTTGACCTAGGTTCTGCTAAAATGAACTTAGAAATGGTGGCTGATTTCAGTGATAAAAGTATCATCATCAACAGGGTTCCAATTGTAGAAGGTGCCTATACTGCAGCTGCTCTTCTTCAGGCTGGTGCAGAACTGTCAGTTATTCAAACACAGTTGTCGGAGCTTGAAATCAATAAATAAGGAATTTTACTATAACTCTTTTTATAGGTGAGCTATTAATTATCTCAACTATAAAATTTTAAGTAAATAATTTCAAAATCAGAAAGGGATTGCTTTATGCAGTTCCTTTTTATTTTAACAGGAGTAAAGCTATAGTGTTTCTAAATTGTGAATCATTCAAAACTGATTGTGATGGGACTATTCTAGCTTTAGAATCCTTCAAAAATTAAAATTTAAGGCAATCAATTACTTAGAAGAGTACGAAAACATTTAGTTTATAGGAATTCTAGATCTAGAATTACATGGATATTTATGAAGTTAGGGTGTTCGATAGTCAGGATTGTTCTATTCTGAAAGATTTGAGCTGTCAATTGTATAGGATAGTAGTTTGCCAATGAATTTTGAAAATTAGAGGGGATAAAAAGAATCTTGACATTATTAGTTTCTTGCATTATAATGAGATTACATACCGTTAGTATGTTGAAAAGGAGTTATAATGGCAAGGAATAGAAACTCACATGAAACTAGAAAAAAAATATTAGAAGTTTCGAAAGATTTATTTTTAGAAAAAGGATTTGATAATACCTCAATACAAGATATAATCGATGGGTTAGGTGGATTGACGAAAGGTGTTATTTATCATCATTTCGAGTCTAAAGATGAAATATTGCAATCAATCATTAGCGAAAATAATCAGGAAATTTTAAATTACAATTGGAGAGGAGATACTGCATTAGAAAAAATACAAAATTCTTTGATGGATGCGTTCTCTAATTTAGAACAACAAAGGCTTGTATACTCAGCTTCAATTATGTTAAGAAGTCCACGTTTATTAGGTGAACAGTATCTAAATTTATTTTCTGATTTTTTACCAGGGATTAGAGAAAAAGTTTTCGAAGGTGTTGAAGATAAATCAATTAAAACAGAATATCCAGAAGAGCTAGCTGATTTGATTGTTTTAACATTGAATATTTGGATTGGGTTCCAAATTTCTATTTATTCAGTAGAAGAATTAAAGCGTAAAATGAATTTCATTAAACTTACTTTTGAAGGACTAGGGGTGCAGTTGATTTCTGATGAAATGATGGAGGTGATTTTCAACTTATTTGATCACTTAAAAAGTGCCAAATAAGTTTTACATATAGATATTTTTTAAAATACCATATTCTAGATATGGTATTAAAAATTCTATTATACATACCTTTAGTATGTTTCTTTTTTAAATTTTTACATACCAGAAGTATGTAAAATGCTTTTTAAATAGTGTAATTAATATTAACAAAATTTTTTGGAGGAAATAATCTATGTTGTCGCTTATTAAAATTGAATTAAATAAAGTTTCTAAATCTAAATTATTTTTAGCCTGGTTGTGTACTATATTTATAGTGTTAGGTATTACAGCAATCATTATTATGGGTTTAGGTACTGACAATAAACTAGGAGAATTCACTGGACAGGATTCTAATGTTATTAGAATTACTGGTAAATGGGAAGGTTGGGCAATTGTAGCTTCATTGTTTTCATCTTTATTTACAAAAGCAGCATTTTTGATTTTCGAATCTTATTTATTATCTACGATTATTATTGATGAATTTAAACGAAGAACAATTTTTCAGTTGTTTTCTTACCCTATTTCTAAAATAAAGTTACTTTGGGGAAAAATTCTTTCAGTCATTCTAATAGCATTTATTGCCCATTTTTCTGCACATTTAGTGATTCAATTATTCATTAGATTCATGGCTGTTGTAACTGAATCAAATTATATCCCAGTAGCGAATCAAATGATTAACTTAGCTGGAATTACGGTTGGAACAGTATTAATCGGAATACTACCTTTTGTTTTAGGTATGATTAGGCATTCAATAGCTATAACAATGCTTTCAGGACTTGGTTTAGCAGCGTTACTTTCGAATGTAAGTCCAGGAGGTTTATCTAATAATATTGCTGATAACTTATTCTTTTTGATATTTGCAAGTTTCATAAGTTTAATGATTACTTCATTTTCAATTTATACTATTTCAAGAAAAGATATTAATATCAAGTAGTATAGCTAAATTTAATGGAAGGAAAGTGCTAATTTTGTGATGATTTATTTAAACGAAGAGACTGTATAAGTTAGTATTTATGCTCCTGAAGAAAAATTCTTGCATTTAAAGCTAGATATAGAAAGAGAGATAGAAATGAAAAATATTGTTGAAGTAAAAGAAGTTTTTAAAACAATTGATAAAGAAGAAATTTTAAGTGGTATCAACCTTCAAATTGCTGAAGGAGAAATCTATGGATTTTTAGGACCAAATGGCGCAGGGAAAACAACTTTAATGAAATGCATGTTATCCTTATCAACTGTTACATCTGGTAGTATTGAAATCTTTGGAAAAAATTTACAAGATCACAGAGAGGAGATTCTAAGTCAAGTTGGAAGTGTTATTGAAACACCAATTTTTTATGAAAACCTCACAGCAAAAGAAATTTTGGAAATTCACGCGCAATATATGAGGAAAAATATTACCGAATCAGATATAATAAGAGCCTTAAGGATGGTCGGATTAAAAAATACGACTAAAAAAGTAAAAGATTTTTCGTTAGGAATGAGGCAAAGGCTTGGTTTAGCTCGTGCGTTTCTAACAAAACCTAAATTGTTAATTTTAGATGAGCCAATCAATGGTTTAGATCCAATAGGAATTCAAGAAATTCGAAATCTTTTGTTGTCGCTTTCAAAGGAACATGGAATTACAATACTAATATCGAGTCATATATTATCGGAAATTTCACAGATAGCAGATAAAATTGGTTTTATCAAAAATGGAGAAATGCTAGAACAAGTCTCTATGAAAGAGATTAGGAGAGAGGATATTGACTTAGAAGAATATTTTATGTCACATTTTCTAAATGAAATTTAAGAATTATGAGGTAGATTAGGAATGAAACAATTGACAAAGTACCATAAGAAGTCTTTTTATACTTTCATGATTTTTAATATACTAGTTCCTTTAACTAATATTGCTTTTGCTTATTCTATTAAAATTATAATTGATAGTGGAATGTCCCAAAATAGGGAAGCTCTAACCCAAGCGATACTAATAGGTGCTATCGTAATATTTATCTATGCCAGTCTTAATTTTATATCCCTTCGATTAAGAAATAAACTTGTTAGGCAGATTATGTCAAGATACAAAAATAAGGTGTTTAAATCTATTTTAGATAGCGATTATAGAGAATTTTCTAAGGAAAAATCAGGGAAATTTATTTCAATATTAACTGAGAACATGAAGAAAATTGAGCAGGATTATTTGCACCAGTATTTTAATATTTCAAAAAATATTTCCTTAATGATTTTCTCACTAGTAGCCATGTTTATAGGTAATTGGTTTTTGACCTTATTAGTTATCATTGCTAGCATTATTCCTATGATGATTTCAGGATTTATTGGACAAAAATCAGCCTCTCTACAAAATATTTCTATAATATCCGATCAGAAATATTTAGCTAAGGTTAAAGATATTTTAGCAGGGTTTCTAGTTATAAAGAGTTTTAATGTGAAAGAGGCTATCCGTCAAGATTACAAAAACGAAAGCGAAAAATTGGATGAGATATATTTCATCAAAGGAAAATTTGATGTTTTATCTAATGTTATTTCTCAACTTTCAGGGATGATTGTTTTTTTAGTAGCCTTTGGTGGAGGAATGTATCTGGTCTTCGGTGGGCATACCACAATCGGGAGTGTTACAGCTATTGTTCAACTAGTCAATTTTGTAGTAATGCCACTAAATGAAATTGGTATGGGAATGAGTAAATTCCGCGAAGGTCAGGCTACACTGAATTCATTTGAGGTAAAAGATGTAATCGAACTTCAAACTGGTAAAACGAAAGAATATTTTGATGATGTCATTTCTTTTTCAAACGTAGATTTTTTCTACCCTAATGCTGAGAAAAAGATTTTTAATAATTTATCTTTGCAGATCAAAAAGGGGGAAAAAATTGCAATAGTAGGTATGTCAGGTAGTGGAAAATCAACTTTACTCAATCTATTACTGCGTTTCTATGATGTAACAAGTGGGTATATCTCAATTGATAATCAAGATTTGCAAGCTATTTCAGCAGAGAACCTTTATAACTTAATGACTATTGTTCAGCAAGATGTTTATATCTTTGATGATACTTTAAGAGCAAATATTACTCTTAATCAATTCTTCACTGATGAGGAAATTAGGCAAGCTGTCCAGCAGTCAGGTTTAGAAAGTTATGTTTTAGATAATGAATCTGGTTTACAAGCTTTATGTGGAGAGAATGGATCAAATTTATCTGGCGGACAAAAACAAAGAGTTAGTATTGCGCGTGCCTTGATTCGAAAAACACCAATCTTATTATTGGATGAGGCTACTTCGTCTTTGGATAATCAAGTAACTACTGAAATTGAAAGTTCAATCTTGGATATTCAAAATTTGACTGCACTTGTAGTAACCCACAAGTTGAATGAAAACATTTTGAAAAGATACGATAGAATTCTCTTTATGAAAGCAGGCGTCATTGTTGAAGATGGTTCTTTTTGTGACTTGATGGATAGGAGAGGTGAGTTTTATAAGTTGTTTGAGTTGAGTGTGTAGTGCTACCAGAATAAAAAGAGGATGAAAATCTTTAATCTTAAGTTGTTTTTCAATAATATTATGGTTGTATAAACAAAGGGAATTTGAGAATTAAAAAGTGACTAAAAAGAATGCTAAATAATATTAATCTGTAAAATACAACTCATCGAATATGATTAAATGGTAAATATCAATTAAATTGAAAATTTTATAGTGTTATAATATAATTAAACCATAAGAGCAAGAAGGTTGTGCTTAAAAAATAATCTTAGTATAGCTTATCTCTGACAAATATTTAGATTTTAGAGCTGTTTAATTTTAAGCAGTCATTATTTTTAATCATTAGGGGCTTCAAAGGAGAATATTTAAAATGAAACATTTTTTTGCAGGAATTGGTGAGATAAGATTTAGTAATTATCTATTGTCTCTATGTGTAGGACTAGCTCCTCTTTTTCATATCTATGTAATAGGCTCTGAAATGAATTTTGTGAAAATAGTGTTATCTATTTTGGGAATTATATTTGTTTGTATTTTAACTATTGCTCGAATTTATAGAAGATTTTTCTATAATAAAAATAAACTTGACTAGAATAGTATGGATTAGTTAATCAATTGGCTCGATTATTCTTTGTGATACTATACCACTTTTAAGTTTTTACATTAAACAGCTGGCTGAAGTGAAAGTTGTTTATCTTAGAAAGGAAAACTCTCAAATTGTCCTACAAATTTCTACTTTTCGACCTCGACCACACTCTTCTTGATTTTGATGCTGCTGAGGATGTGGCTTTGACGCAACTCCTAAAAGAAGAAGGGGTTACAGATATTCAGGCTTATAAAGACTATTATGTTCCTATGAACAAGGCTCTATGGAAGGACTTAGAGCAAAAGAAAATCAGTAAACAAGAGTTGGTTAACACGCGCTTTTCTCGTCTATTTGCTCACTTTGGACAGGAAAAAGACGGTAGTTTTCTAGCCCATCGTTACCAATTTTACCTCGCTCAACAGGGACAAACTTTTTCAGGCGCTCATGAACTCTTGGATATCCTCATCGAGCGAGATTATGACTTGTATGCTGCGACAAATGGCATTACTGCCATTCAGACAGGGCGTTTGACTCAATCTGGTCTAGCACCTTATTTCAATCAAGTTTTTATCTCAGAACAGTTGCAAACACAAAAGCCTGATGCTCTCTTTTATGAAAAAATTGGTCAACAGATTGTAGGTTTTAGCAAAGAAAAGACGCTGATGATTGGAGATTCCCTAACCTCCGACGTTCAAGGTGGTAATAATGCTGGGATTGACACTATCTGGTACAATCCTCATCACCTCGAAAATCACACACAAGCTCAGCCGACTTACGAAGTACATTCTTACCAAGACTTGCTGGATTATTTAGATAAACTGTAAAAAGTGGTTTAGAAAGCCACTTTTTGCTATAATAGAGGCAGTAAAAACGAAGGAGTTGGCTATGCAACACTCATCTTGGCATGCTTTGATTAAGGAGCAATTACCTGAGGGTTATTTCGGGAAAATCAATCAGTTTATGGATCAGGTCTATTATCAAGGGACTATTTATCCGCCCAAAGAAAAGGTTTTTCAGGCTCTCTTGACAACACCGCTTGAAGAAGTTAAGGTGGTGATTCTAGGGCAAGATCCCTATCACGGGCCAGGTCAAGCGCAGGGCTTGAGTTTTTCTGTACCCGACTCTATCCCAGCTCCGCCATCCTTGCAAAATATCTTGAAAGAATTGTCAGATGATCTTGGCGTTAAGAAATCCCATGATTTGACAGCTTGGGCTGAGCAAGGAGTCTTACTTCTTAATGCTTGTTTGACGGTTCCTGCTGGACAGGCCAATGGTCATGCCGGTCAGATATGGGAGCCTTTTACTGATGCTGTGATTCAGGTGGTCAATCATCTAGATAGACCAGTTGTTTTTGTACTCTGGGGAGCTTATGCACGTAAGAAGAAGGCCTTGGTTACCAATCCTCATCACATGATTATCGAATCAGCCCACCCCAGTCCTTTATCAGTTTATAGAGGATTTTGGGGTTCCAAGCCTTTTTCCAAGGCCAATGCATTCTTAACAGAGACAGGACAAGAGCCAATTGATTGGCTTAGATAAGGAGAAAATATGCCTCAGTTAGCGACGATTTGCTACATTGATAATGGGAAAGAACTGCTCATGCTCCACCGTAATAAGAAGCCAAATGATGTTCATGAAGGGAAATGGATTGGTGTGGGTGGTAAGCTGGAGCGTGGTGAGACTCCACAGGAATGTGCAGTGCGTGAAATCCTTGAAGAAACAGGGCTCAAAGCAAAGCCAGTTCTAAAAGGTGTTATCACTTTTCCTGAATTCACGCCAGATCTAGACTGGTACACCTATGTTTTTAAGGTAACAGAGTTTGAAGGGGACTTGATTGATTGCAACGAGGGAACGCTAGAATGGGTTCCCTATGACGAGGTTTTGAGCAAGCCAACTTGGGAAGGGGATCACACCTTTGTTGAGTGGCTTTTAGAGGATAAACCCTTCTTTTCAGCCAAGTTTGTTTATGATGGGGATAAATTGTTGGATACCCAAGTTGATTTCTATGAATAAAGGAGAAAGTAGATGCTACTAATCAAAAATGGTCGTGTAATGGATCCCAAGTCTGGTTTGGATCAAGTGTGTGATGTTTTAGTCCACGATGGGAAAATTGTTAAAATTGCTGCCGAAATCAAGGAAGAAGGAGCAGAAATCTTAGATGCTACAGGTCTTGTAGTTGCTCCTGGCTTGGTCGATATTCATGTTCATTTCCGTGAACCTGGTCAGACCCACAAGGAGGATATCCATACTGGTGCCTTAGCAGCCGCTACAGGTGGTTTTACAACTGTTGTCATGATGGCTAATACTAGTCCAACCATTTCAGACGTGGAGACTTTGCAAGAAGTTCTCCAGTCAGCTGCCAAAGAGAAGATTAATATCAAAACAGTTGCGACCATTACCAAAAATTTTAATGGGCAAGATTTAACTGACTTTAAGGCACTTTTAGAAGCTGGAGCTGTTGGTTTTTCTGATGACGGTATTCCGCTTGAAAGCAGTAAAGTGGTAAAGGAAGCCATGGAGGAAGCCAAAAAGCTTAATACCTTTATTAGTCTTCATGAGGAAGATCCAGGTTTGAATGGGATTCTTGGGTTTAACGAAAATATTGCTAAAGAACATTTCCATATCTGTGGTGCGACTGGGGTAGCTGAGTATGCTATGATGGCGCGTGATGTCATGATTGCCTATGCAACCAAGTCCCATGTTCATATTCAACATTTGTCTAAGGAAGAAAGTGTTAAAGTAGTTGAGTTTGCTCAAGGATTGGGTGCGCAAGTAACAGCAGAAGTAGCGCCACAGCATTTTTCTAAGACCGAAGCACTTCTTTTGACACAAGGTAGCAATGCTAAGATGAATCCGCCGCTTCGTTTGGAATCAGACCGTCGTGCCGTGATTAAAGGTCTCAAGTCAGGTGTCATCACAGTTATCGCGACTGACCATGCGCCTCACCATGCAGATGAGAAAAACGTCGATGATATTACCAAAGCGCCATCTGGTATGACTGGTTTAGAAACATCACTGTCCCTTGGCTTGACCTTTTTGGTAGAAGCTGGTGAGTTAAGTTTGATGGAATTGCTCGAAAAGATGACATACAACCCAGCTAAACTTTATAACTTTGAAGCAGGTTACTTGGCTGAGAATGGTCCAGCGGACATCACTATTTTTGATGCTAAGGCTGACCGCCTTGTGGACTCCCATTTTGCTTCAAAAGCAGCTAATTCACCATTCATCGGTGAAACCTTAAAAGGGCAGGTTAAATATACCATATGTAAGGGACAAATCGTCTATCAAAACTAGGTGGGAGTCTGCTCTGTAAACAAAAAGAATAGAGAGCCTATATGTACCAAACCCATCATTTTAAAGACAAGTTTATCTTATTTTTAAAGATATTTTTCCCTATCCTGATTTATCAATTTGCCAATTATTCTGCATCCTTTGTTGATACGACTATGACTGGTCAATACAATACCATGGACTTGGCTGGTGTGTCTATGGCAACCAGTATCTGGAATCCTTTCTTTACCTTTCTAACAGGGATTGTATCGGCCTTGGTGCCCATCATTGGTCACCATCTTGGTCGAGGCAAAAAGGAAGAAGTTGCGTCTGATTTTTACCAGTTCATCTATCTGGCCTTGGGTCTATCTGTGCTCTTACTGGGACTGGTACTTTTCCTGGCACCACCAATCTTGAATCATATTGGACTAGAAGCGCCGGTGGCGGCAGTAGCAGTTCGCTATCTTTGGTTTTTATCTATCGGAATTATCCCCCTGTTGCTTTTTAGTGTCATTCGTTCCTTGCTGGATTCGCTAGGGTTGACCAAACTGTCTATGTATCTCATGCTTTTGTTACTTCCTCTCAATAGCGGATTTAACTATCTCTTGATTTACGGAGCCTTTGGAGTTCCAGAGCTGGGAGGAGCTGGTGCAGGTTTAGGAACATCCTTGGCTTACTGGGTCTTGCTGGGGATTTCTGTTCTGGTTTTATTTAAACAGGAGAAGCTCAAAGCCTTACACCTTGAGAAACGAATTCCACTTAATATGGATAAAATTAAGGAAGGAGTTCGCTTAGGTCTTCCTATTGGGGGAACTGTCTTTGCGGAAGTGGCTATCTTTTCCGTGGTTGGCTTGATTATGGCTAAGTTTTCGTCCTTGATTATCGCTAGTCACCAGTCAGCTATGAACTTTTCAAGTCTTATGTACGCCTTTCCTATGAGTATCTCATCGGCTATGGCTATTGTCGTTTCCTATGAAGTGGGAGCCAAGCGATTTGATGATGCTAAAACCTATATTGGTCTAGGAAGATGGACTGCCCTCATTTTTGCGGGCTTCACCTTATCCTTCCTTTACATTTTTCGAGGAAATGTGGCCAGTCTTTATGGTAACGACCTAGAATTTATCGATTTGACAGCGCGCTTTTTGACTTATAGTCTTTTCTTCCAGTTAGCAGATACCTTTGCGGCACCGCTTCAGGGAATTTTACGGGGCTATAAGGATACCGTTATTCCTTTTTACCTTGGTTTGGTTGGTTACTGGGGCGTAGCAATACCAGTGGCTATGGTATTTGATTTCCTAACAGACTTTGGAGCTTATTCTTATTGGATTGGCTTGATTGTTAGTCTAATTGTAAGTGGGGCCCTCTACCGTTGGCGTCTAACTGTGATTATGAAGAGATTTGAATCTGTAGTAAAATCCAAACGATAAAAAGTTTGTGAAAAAATATTCTTGACAAGAAAATCCCTTGTTTTCATGGGGTTTTCTTTTTTATTTTGTGAAATTTCTTTTTAAAAAACTTTGACAGTATTTGTCAAAAACGGTAAAATAGTAAGGTAAGAAGAAAGTTAGAAAGGCAAGAAGATGTCAACTTTAGATAAAAATCTTTTGCTAGAGATGTTCCGTAAGATGGAAGAAATCCGTCGTATGGACTTAAAAATTGCGCAATTAGTTAAGAAAGGGAAAGTGCCAGGAATGACGCACTTTTCTGTTGGAGAAGAGGCAGCTAACGTGGGAGCTATGTTAGCTCTCAACCCAGACGATTTGATCACATCAAACCACCGTGGTCACGGGCAAGCTATTGCCAAAGGAATTGACCTCAACGGAATGATGGCTGAAATCCTTGGCAAATACACTGGAACCTGTAAAGGTAAAGGTGGTTCTATGCATATTGCTGACCTTGATGCTGGTAACCTTGGTGCCAATGGTATCGTAGGTGGTGGTATGGGAATCGCTGTTGGTGCAGCCCTCAGTCAGCAAATGCAACATACTGGTAAAATCGTTGTCTGCTTCTTTGGAGATGGTGCGACCAACGAAGGTGTTTTCCACGAAGCAGTAAATATGGCCTCTATCTGGAAACTCCCAGTCATTTTCTACTGCATTAACAACGGTTATGGAATCTCAGCGGATATCAAGAAAATGACCAATGTAGAGCATATCCATCAACGTAGCGCTGCATATGGAATTCCTGGAATGTTCATCGAAGACGGTAACAATGTCATCGACGTCTATGAAGGATTTAAGAAAGCTGTAGACCATGTTCGTGGTGGCAATGGACCAGTCTTGATTGAAAGTGTCACTTATCGTTGGCTTGGTCACTCATCATCTGACCCTGGTAAATATCGTACGCGTGAAGAAGTGGAATTGTGGAAACAAAAAGACCCAATAGAAAACCTTCGTAACTACCTCGTTGAGAACAACATTGCAAGTGCCGAAGAATTGGAAGAAATCCAAGCGCAAGTTAAGGAAGCAGTAGAAGCTTCTGTTAAATTTGCTGAAGAAAGTCCATTCCCACCGCTTGAATCAGCATTTGAAGATATTTACGCAGACTAAGGAGAAAGAGATAAAATGGAAACAAAAACAATGTCCTTCCGTGACACCATTATCCTTGCTATGTCTGAGGAAATGCGTCGCGATGAAAATGTATTCTTGATGGGAGAAGATGTCGGTGTCTTTGGAGGAGACTTCGGCACTTCTGTTGGAATGCTTGAAGAATTTGGTCCAGAACGTGTCCGTGACTGTCCGATTTCTGAGGCTGCCATTTCAGGAGCAGCAGCAGGAGCAGCCATGACAGGACTTCGTCCAATCGTTGATATGACCTTCATGGACTTCTCGGTCATTGCCATGGACAATATCGTAAACCAAGCAGCTAAAACACGCTATATGTTTGGTGGGAAAGGTCAGGTTCCAATGACTGTTCGTTGTGCAGCTGGTAACGGAGTTGGTTCTGCAGCCCAGCATTCACAATCTCTAGAGTCTTGGTTCACTCATATCCCAGGACTTAAGGTTGTAGCACCAGGTACGCCTGCGGACATGAAAGGACTGCTTAAGTCTTCTATCCGTGATAACAACCCTGTTATTATCCTTGAGTACAAGTCAGAATTTAACCAAAAGGGGGAAGTACCAGTTGATCCAGACTATACGATTCCACTTGGAGTTGGGGAAATCAAACGTGAAGGTACGGATGTAACAGTTGTTACTTATGGAAAAATGCTTCGCCGTGTGGTTCAAGCAGCTGAAGAATTAGCAGAAGAAGGAATTTCTGTTGAGATTGTTGACCCACGCACCCTTGTTCCGCTTGATAAGGAGATCATCATTAACTCAGTTAAGAAGACTGGTAAAGTTGTTCTGGTTAACGATGCCCATAAAACAAGCGGCTATATCGGAGAGATTTCAGCTATTATTTCAGAATCTGAAGCATTTGACTATCTAGATGCACCAATTCGTCGTTGTGCAGGAGAAGATGTGCCGATGCCTTACGCGCAAAACCTAGAAAATGCAATGATTCCAACCGTTGAAAGCATCAAAGATGCCATCCGTAAAACATATAACAAAGAATAGAATTACATAAGATAAATTATGTAAACAAAATAAAGCTGACGAGAAACTTTGTATCTTTTAGGTGCAGAGCTCTTCGTCCTTAATATCTTATATTCGAACACGGGCTAAAAGCTCGGAAAAAAGATAAATCTCCTTGGCTTCATTGAAGCCATCGTCGATTTCCTATTTTTCAGTCGCTTTTAACGCCCTTTGTATCATAAATAGAATTGGAGAGGTCATGGCTGATGACAAGCTAAGAGCGACTCCTGCGGCTAGAAAGTTAGCGGATGATTTAGGGATCAACCTCTACGACGTTTCTGGCTCAGGTGCAAACGGTCGTGTCCACAAAGAAGACGTGGAAACTTATAAAGACACAAACGTGGTTCGCATTTCGCCACTTGCAAAACGAATTGCCCTCGAACATAACATTGCTTGGCAGGAGATTCAAGGAACCGGTCATCGTGGTAAGATCATGAAGAAGGACGTTTTAGCCTTGCTTCCTGAAAATATCGAAAACGACACCATTAAGTCTCCTGCTCAGATTGAAAAAGTGGAAGAAGTCCCTGATAACGTAACACCATACGGTGAAATTGAACGTATTCCAATGACACCAATGCGTAAGGTTATTGCCCAACGCATGGTTGAATCTTACCTAACTGCGCCAACCTTCACCCTCAACTATGAAGTTGATATGACTGAAATGTTGGCTCTTCGTAAGAAGGTTCTTGAGCCAATCATGGAAGCAACTGGGAAGAAGACTACTGTAACAGACCTTCTTTCACTTGCTGTTGTTAAGACTCTTATGAAACACCCTTATATCAACGCTTCATTGACAGAAGATGGCAAGACCATTATCACTCACAACTATGTCAATCTTGCCATGGCAGTTGGGATGGATAATGGATTGATGACACCTGTTGTTTACAATGCTGAGAAGATGAGTCTTTCAGAACTGGTTGTAGCCTTCAAAGATGTTATTGGTCGTACCTTGGATGGTAAATTGGCTCCAAGTGAACTGCAAAATTCAACATTTACTATCAGTAACTTGGGAATGTTTGGCGTTCAGTCCTTTGGTCCAATCATCAACCAACCCAACTCAGCTATCCTTGGTGTGAGCTCGACAATTGAGAAGCCAGTTGTTGTCAATGGTGAAATTGTGATTCGCCCTATCATGAGCCTAGGATTGACCATTGATCACCGTGTCGTAGATGGTATGGCTGGTGCTAAGTTTATGAAGGACTTGAAAGAATTGATTGAAAATCCAATATCAATGTTGATTTAAGAACAAGAGTATTCATTTTTAAGATATAGATAAAGGAAGGAAGACATGGCCTTAGAAGTAATTATGCCAAAAGCCGGCGTGGATATGACAGAAGGACAAATCGTCCAATGGAATAAAAAAGTCGGAGAATTTGTAAAAGAAGGAGAAATCCTTTTGGAAATCATGACTGATAAAGTCAGCATGGAATTGGAAGCTGAAGAAGATGGGTACTTGATTGCCATTCTCAAAGGAGATGGCGAAACTGTCCCTGTAACGGAAGTTATCGGTTACCTTGGCGAAGAGGGGGAAAACATCCCAACAGCTGGAGCCGCATCGCCAGAAGCTAGCCCTGCACCTGCAGCTAGTGTCTCAAACGACGATGGTAAGAGCGATGATGCCTTTGATATCGTTGTGATTGGTGGAGGTCCTGCTGGTTATGTTGCGGCCATTAAAGCTGCCCAACTCGGTGGTAAGGTTGCCCTTGTTGAGAAATCTGAACTCGGTGGAACCTGCTTGAACCGTGGATGTATCCCAACCAAGACCTATCTTCACAACGCTGAAATTATCGAAAATATCGGTCATGCCGCAAACCGTGGTATCGTAATCGAAAATCCAAATTTCACTGTAGATATGGACAAACTCCTTGAAACCAAGTCTAAGGTTGTCAATACCTTGGTTGGCGGAGTTGCAGGTCTTCTTCGTAGCTACGGAGTTACTGTTCATAAGGGTGTTGGTACTATTACTAAAGATAAGAATGTCTTGGTAAATGGTTCAGAATTGCTTGAAACCAAGAAAATCATCCTTGCCGGTGGTTCAAAAGTCAGCAAGATCAACGTCCCTGGTATGGAATCATCGCTTGTCATGACTAGTGATGATATTCTTGAAATGAACGAAGTGCCAGAAAGCCTTGTAATCATTGGTGGTGGTGTTGTCGGTATCGAACTCGGTCAGGCCTTCATGACATTTGGGTCAAAAGTGACTGTTATCGAAATGATGGACCGTATCGTGCCAGCTATGGATGCGGAAGTGTCTAAGAATCTTCGCTTGATCCTTGAACGTAAAGGTATGACCATCTTAACTGACACTAAACTCCAAGAAATCGTCGAAGAAAATGGTCAACTTCGTATCAAGGTTGAAGGAAAAGACGATATCATCGCAAGCAAAGCCCTTCTTTCAATCGGTCGTGTGCCAGACCTTGAAGGTATTGGAGATGTTGAGTTTGAATTGGATCGTGGACGTATCAAGGTCAACGAATACATGGAAACTTCTGTTCCAGGTATCTACGCACCAGGTGACATCAACGGTACGAAGATGTTGGCGCACGCAGCTTTCCGCATGGGTGAAGTTGCCGCTGAAAATGCCCTCAAAGGAAATCATGCTGTTGCGAAATTGAACTTGACTCCAGCAGCTATCTACACTCTTCCTGAAGTAGCAGCAGTAGGTCTTACTGAAGAACAAGCTCGTGAGAAATACGATGTTGCCATCGGTAAATTCAACTTTGCTGCCAACGGTCGTGCCATTGCATCTGATGCTGCTCAAGGTTTCGTTAAAGTTATTGCAGATAAGAAATACGGAGAAATTCTTGGTGTTCATATCATTGGACCTGCAGCCGCAGAATTAATCAATGAGGCGTCAAGCATTATCGAAATGGAAATTACTGTTGAAGAAATGCTGAAGACTATCCACGGACATCCAACTTACTCTGAAGTGATGTACGAAGCATTTGCGGATGTTCTAGGAATGGCTATCCATTCACCTAAGAAAAAATAAAAGAAAGATAGATTAGACTGGAAAATAACTTTCCAGTCTCTATCGTATAAAGGGATATCATGAAATATATTATCAATCATTCAAACGACACTGCCTTTAATATTGCCTTGGAAGAATACGCCTTTAAACATCTTTTGGATGAGGATCAAATCTTCCTACTTTGGATTAACAAGCCATCTATCATTGTTGGTCGTCACCAGAACACTATCGAAGAAATCAACCGTGATTATGTTCGAGAAAATGGTATTGAGGTGGTCCGCCGTATCAGCGGTGGTGGAGCTGTTTACCACGATTTAAATAACCTCAACTACACGATCATTTCAAAAGAAGATGAAAACAAGGCTTTTGACTTTAAGAGCTTCTCAACTCCAGTTATCAATACACTAGCTCAACTTGGGGTTAAAGCTGAGTTCACAGGCCGTAATGACTTAGAAATTGACGGTAAGAAATTCTGTGGCAATGCCCAAGCTTATATTAATGGTCGTATCATGCACCACGGTTGCTTGCTCTTTGACGTTGATTTGTCAGTCCTCGCAAATGCCCTTAAGGTTTCAAAGGATAAATTTGAATCAAAAGGTGTGAAATCGGTTCGTGCTCGTGTAACCAATATTATCAATGAATTACCAGAAAAAATCACGGTCGAAGAATTCCGTGACTTACTCTTGGAATACATGAAAAAAGAGTATCCAGAGATGACAGAATACGTTTTTTCTGAGGAAGAAGTAGCTGAAATCAATCGCATCAAGGACACTAAGTTTGGTACTTGGGACTGGAACTACGGTAAATCACCTGAATTTAACGTCCGTCGTGGAACAAAATTCACTAGTGGTAAGGTGGAAGTCTTTGCTAATGTTCTCGAATCAAAAATCCAAGACATCAAGATTTATGGTGACTTCTTTGGTATTGAAGACGTTGCAGCTGTAGAAGATGTCCTTCGTGGCGTCAAATACGAACGCGAAGATGTCCTTAAGGCGCTAGAAACCATTGATATCACACGCTACTTCGCTGGTATTAGCCGTGAAGAAATCGCTGAAGCGGTAGTTGGATAAATCAAAAAGAAGTTGGTCGTAGGATCAGCTTCTTTTTTAAAAATCATATATTACATAATTTATTTTATGTATTTCATAAACTATCTAGAGCATTCTTTTGTTCATCATTAACGATATGGGTATAGAGGTCAGTTACTTGTGTGCTTGCATGTCCTAGCTGGTGACTGACCAAAACTTGCGATTTAGTCGCATCATAAAGCCTAGTTGCTAGAGTATGTCGTAGTTTATGGGGAGTTACACGGACTTTGAAGTCCTCAGAGTACTTAGCAACCATCTTTTCCACACTGGAAGCATCGATACGATTCGGTACACCTCGATATAAGGTCAGAAAGAGCGCTGTGTCTGTTTTTTCCGTCTTATAGCGTTGATTTCGAATGGCCAGATAATTCTCTAAATAAGGCCTAGCAAAAGCAGCGACATTGACAGAGTCACGTTTGCCCCCTTTACGAGTAACATCAATAACCATCATTTTTAGATTGAGATCTCTTAGATCCAGATTAACAGCTTCAGATAAGCGAACACCAGATGCCAAGAGAAGGGCAATGATGGCCAAATCACGTTCTTTATTTTTGTTAAATGATGAAAGAGCTCGATTAGAAAGTTGTTGTGGGTACTCTTGGTCGATATAAGTTAAAAAACCTTCTGTTTCATCACCAAGAAAGAGTTTTTGCTTGATGTTTTCAGCTCTGGCAGCAAGCGTTTCTTTCTTTTTCTTGGTTGAAACTTTTTTCATTACATTACGATAGAAATAAGGTTCCCCCTGGTCGTTTTCAACCTCCTCGGTCAGATACTTGTAAAGACTAGAAAGTGCTGACAAAGTCCGATTGATGGTTGTCTGAGAAACTCCTTGCTTGGTTGTATTAGCATTCAGCAAAGGACGTTCACGTAGGTAAAGGATAAAGGATTCCATGTCTTTCTTAGACATATTTTCCAAGACAGATAAAGAAATATCAGATATTTTATCGGCATTTGAGATACCAGACTCTAAAACCCAGCTGAAAAATCGTTCGTATTCCTTGAGATATTCGTACAAGGTTGTAAAACTGTAAGGTACAGCTAGCTTAGATTGATAGTATTCCAGAACATACCAGGGCATGATTTGTTTTAGTTTGTCTATTCGTTCCAGTAAAATCTCACGTTTCATGTGTTTTCTCCATAAATAAGTCTACTAGTAGTATAGCATAGACTTATTTATTTTTCAAGAAAATTATAGTTTTCCGGAAAGATATTATAGAGGACATAGATGCAAAGAAAACTATATAACCATACGAAAAATTCTTCTTTATATATCATCATACTTGACTAACATATTAGGTATTTTTGTTTCAAGACTTTTGCGGACTTTTCCTTGTATTGCAGTGTCCATTTGGCTGTTAATACTTGTTATTGTTGCTTTAGTATCTTTTGCAATTGTTTTCGATTTTTGGTCAAAACTTTCTTTTATTTGATTTTTAGCGGTCTTTGCCAATTGGCATTGAGCCAGAATACGATTTCTTTCCATCATTCGATACATTTGTTTTAGAGCGTATTGGTATTCTTCATCAGTATAGTACTCATTCATTAGTGCTTGCATAATTTCTCCTTAGTTTTTGATATTCTTCATCTAAGATATTTTTTCTTTGTCGAAATTCTTTATCTATTTTTTCTTTTTCTTCTTCCAGTTTTATTTCATTAGTTCTATAGACTTGGTTAGAATGATATCTCAAATTTTCTATGTCTGTAAAGTACTCTCTAACACAATCAGCTGGTGATGAAAACTTTCTTAATACTAGGTACATTTTATCAGCTTCTTCGTTCATGATCTTTTCTAATCTTGCAGAACGTTCCTCTAATTCTAGTGTCTTTTTCTCTAACTTGTTCTTTTCCAGATAGTATTGTTCTTCGAGGTTAAGAATTTCCCTCTCTTTTTGTCTAACGGCATCCCATTTTACATCTCTGCTTTCCATTGTCTGAACTCCTTAGCAAATTGTGTGTCTGTTGCTACTGTTTTTTCGATGACTTCCTGTAATTGTTTATTCAAATTTTCGAATTCTTGGGCGGAAGCATTCATCTTAGCGACTATTTGATCCGTTTCTGCCTGAAAAGTATCGATAAACTGTGCTTGAGTGATACTTTGGCTAGCAAAAAGGCTTTCAACTTCATAGGGAGCCAAGGCTGTGTAGCTTGTAAAATCGATTTTTGACCAAATTTCTTGTAATTCTTGATTGGCGTTTTTGGCTAAGGCGCTCACTTCATCAGCTCCAGTTCTTGCTGCCGTAGCCATTGATGATGATAGGATAGAACCTTGAGCTGCATCTAAGTATATTTCCTCAGAACTACTAATGCCACCTGATGACCATTTTGACTTCAAGTCCTTGTAATGAGCCATTCCTCGGAGACTGTTGGCATAAGCTCGATAAACACCACTAATTAAGGGTTTTCCACCTTTACCATCAACAACTTGACCTGTTACAGGATCAAACTCCCAATCATCGATATTGTGGCTAGTTCCGTCCAGCCAGTATATTGTATCAGGCATTTTTAAGAAAGATTTATTAAACCATTCGGGGTGATTGAAATCATTGATAACGACAACATTATCAGACTTTCTACGATAATCAATAAACATAGCTGGATTTTTGTCTATGAATGCTTTTTCGTCATTAGAAAGTGAAAGATAATAAAACCAAGCATTGAAGGTTGTCGTAGGGATGTGGTATTTAGCTCCTACCTTTAGCATATAAGAGCCTTGTGAATAACCTGATAGATGACTAACTTCATATCTGGGATCGTCCATGATTTCTTTTACGAAACGGTCCGCTACAAAATATTGGGGTGACAAAGATGTATCTCTTTCTACCAGAGCTGTAGAAATGTCAATCTTAGTAGGACTCCCTGGATCCGTCCCTGCAGCAATCACAGCTATACTTTTATAATCCGGTTTGCCGTTGACCATAGGAGCTACCGCCAAACCATCAAAACCTGTTCCTGGGTCAGACTTAGTCGCAACGACACGGAATTCTTGACCATCGGAGGTAGTTATAGTGTTGGTTTCGTTTTTAGGATCAATTTTAGACTTTTCTACAACCTGTTTTGTCTTTTTTCTACTTGAAAACTCTTCGTTCACACTATAAACAGCAAAATCTTGGTTTAAATTATTCAATTGATTATCAGTATATTGGAATTTCATCATAGTTCTCCTTGCTTACTATCAGAATAAGTAATTCTCACTGACTTTAAAGTTTTCCCTTTATGAGTTTCTAAATACTGCCAATCTTCGTTTGTTTCTTGACGTCCACCATAATTCGTTTTATAGTTTAAATGATGATTAATTCCATATGAAAGAGTTCTTTCATCATTAAATTTGATTTCTACATCACAAGACCATGAACCTGGAGGGCTTGTGTATGCTGGATTGGAAATTTTAATCTCCTCAATCCCTTCATAGGAATTCTTTAAAGCATTCACCAAACTAACTTCATACTCTCTATTCCGACGTTCTTCTTTGGATTTCCCTAACATGCTAAACATAAAAACACCTCCTGCTGTGATGATTGCGAGTGATACAACGATTAATAGCCATTTATGACTTTTTTTATTGCTGGAATTATTCATTTAAGCTTTTCTCCTTTTCTTCATTCTACTATAATTTAAAGATAAATAACACTAGAATAGAAAAAATGTAGCTAAAACAAGTCCCATCAAAACCTGTCCCTGGGTCAGACTTAGTCGCAACGACACGGAATTCTTGACCATCTGAGGTGGTTATGGTGTTGGTTTCTCCCTTTTTTAACTCGTTATCTGATTTAGCAGTAACAATGTTTGTTCGGTTTTCTTTACGCTGTGCGAACTCAGTATTAACACTGTAAACATTCGGACCTTGATTCAATTCATTAAGTTGTTTGTCTGTATACACGTATTTATTCATCATAGCTCCCCTTCTGAACCATTAGAATATTTAACTTTAACTTTTGACTTAGTAGAACCTCGCTTAGAATTTAAAAAATGTTGAAATTCTTCATCATCCTTATTATATACTCCAATCCTAATTTTATTCGAGTTTATATCAAAAGCTAAAACATGTTCTTTAGATGTTCCATCAAAAAATTTTAGTTTCACATCCGCCCCCCAAGCGTCTGAAGGAATTGAGCTGTACGATGGATTTGTAATCGTTACCTCCTCAATACCTTCATAGGAATTCTTTAAGGCGTTTACCAGACTAACTTCATGTTCTCTATTTCGACGCTCCTCTTGAGACTTCCCTAACATGTTAAACATAAAAACACCTCCTACTGTGATGATTGCGAGTAACAAAACGATTAGCAGCCTTTTATGACTTTTTTTATTGCTGGAATTATTCATTCAAGCTTTTCTCCTTTTTCTTATTATACTATAAGATTAGCCTATATTACACTATAATAAGAAAAAGTTATTTTACATCTGTCAGTCTTAGTAGGACTCTCTGGATCCGTCCCTGCAGTAATCACGGCTACATTTTTATAATCTGGTTCGCCATTGACAATTGGTGCAACTGCCAGCCCATCAAAACCTGTTTCAGTGTCAGACTTAGTGGCAACAACACGGAATTCTTGACCATCGGAGGTGGTTATAGTGTTGGTTTCGTTTTTATTATTTGGATTATCTGTCACAAACTTCTTTTTATTGCGTTCTGAAAATTCTTTATTAATACTATAGACCGCAAAATCTTGGTTTAAATTATTCAATTGATTATCAGTATAATTAAATACCATTATTGCTCTCCTGTTTCACCATTTGAATATCGTACTAATATTGTAGATTCTGTTTTACCAATGTGTTTTTGAAGTATAGACCATTGTTGATCAATTTCTTCATTAGTATTTCCTTTCATAAGACCATCATGGTTTTCTTTATAGGTTAATCTGTGATTAATTCCATAAGTAATAGTTTGACTATCATTGAACTGTACTGAAATATCACAAGACCACGAACCCGGTTTGTCATTATAGTAAGGATCCATAATCTTAATCTCCTTAATCCCTTGGTAGGAATTCTTTAACGCATTAACCAGACTTACTTCATATTCTCTATTTCGACGCTCTTCTTGAGACTTCCCTAACATACTAAACACAAAAACACCTCCTGTTGTGATGGCTACGAGTAACAAAACGATTAGTAGTCTTATATATCTTTTTTTATTGCTGGAATTATTCATTTAAGCTGTTCTCCTTTTTCTTATTATACTATACGATTAGCCTATATTACACTATAATAAGAAAAAGTTATTTTACATCTTTCAATCATAGTAGGACTCCCAGGATCCGTTTCTGTAGCAATCACAGCTACATTTTTATAATCTGGTTCGCCGTTGACAATAGGTGCGACTGCCAGTCCATCAAAACCTGTTTCAATGTCAGACTTAGTGGCAACAACACGGAATTCTTGACCATCGGAGGTGGTAATCATATTTTTTTCATTTTCCAATAGATTATCGTCTTCTTTGTTGACAACAGTATATGTTTGGTTTTCATCACGATTAGCATATTCATCATTGACGCTATATACATTCTTCCCATGGTTTAATTCATTAAGTTGTTTATCAGTATAATTGAATACCATTACTGCTTCCCTCTTTCTTTGTTAGAGTATGTAACCGTAACTGTATTAGTTGTTATTCCTTTTCTTAGGTTAAGAAAATCTCGTTGTCCATAAGTCATACGACCGTTATAATTTTGTTTCTCATCTAAGTTATGTGGAATTCCATAAAAGATTTTTTCCCCATCTTTGAACAAGATATCAATCTTACAAGACCAGTCGCCTGGAGGATTCATGTATTCTGGATTGGAAATCTTAATCTCCTCAATCCCTTGGTAAGAATTTTTTAAAGCATTCACCAAACTAACTTCATACTCTCTATTTCGACGTTCTTCTTGAGACTTCCCTAACATACTAAACATAAAAACACCTCCTGCTGTGATGGCTACGAGTAACAAAACGATTAGTAACCTTTTATGACTCTTTCTGATGCTGGAATTATTCATTTAAGCTGTTCTCCTTTTTCTTATTATACTATAACCTAGAATAATTTAATCATTTTTTATAATATATTATAATATTTCTAACAAGAAAAAACCGACCTCATTGCTGAGAATCGGTTTTCTAGTGTATTTAATTAAGAAATTCGTTTTAACATAGCATAAATTATGTAAAAAAATTCTACAATAACAAATCTTTGACTTTCCCAATTTCACTTTTTGGAATAACTAGGTGAATCATATCTCCGAGATACATTCTGGTTGAGCCGTTAACTGTTTGGCTCTTGCCATTATGGACTTGGGTGGTGATGAGTACGTTATGTGGTAAGTTGAGTTCGTGAACTTGTTTTCCTGCTATTTTATCTGAAACAGGGATTTCAATGAGAGTGACTTCTCCTTCATCTGTCGCTTCTTCTGGCAGCATTTTTTCCAACATAGCCTCATAGACTGGTGCACCCTTGAGTAGATCCATGATGATGTAAGCAACCAAGGTGACTAATCCAAGTGGCATGAGGTTTCGAATATCTCCTACCATTTCGGTTACCAGAATCATAGCAGTTAAAGGAGCCTTGGATATTGCTCCAAAATAGCCACTCATTCCTAGAATGACAAATATAGGGAATTGCTGCTGACTTACAAGTCCAAGATTGACACAAATGACACCAACTAGAGCTCCAAGTAAGGAGCCAAGCGCTAAAATTGGTAGGAAAATTCCTCCTGGAAGGCCACTTCCATAACTAATCATGCTCCAAACAAAGCGAATCAAAAAGTACGCTAATAGAACTTGAAAACTAAAATCTTGCTTAGTCAGGGAAAGAACCAGCTGATTTCCACCACCAAGGATTTGGGGTAAGAAGATTCCGACTGGTATGATGAGAATGAAGGCAAGAATTGGATAATAAGCTCTATCCAAACGGATTTTTTGACCAAGCCAGTCATAAACTCTACCAACATTGAGCACAGCTTTCTCATAGAGAAAACCAGATAGTCCAAGAAAAACTCCCATAAGGAGGTAAATCCAATACTGGTCTAGGGTCATGAGTGGGATGTTGTCTGGCATGTCCAGTACGGGTGTTAAGCCAAATATGAGTAGTGAGACAAAGTTTGCTACGAGACTAGCTGCGAGAGTAGATACCCAGAAAAAGCGTGAAAAATGGTGATAAACTTCTTCTACCACAAAGAGAAGTCCTGCAATCGGTGCATTAAAGGCTGCAGCTAGACCAGCGGCAGCTCCACTAGCAATCAAGGAGCGTTCCTCTACTGGACTGGATTTGAGCCACTTGGCAATACCCTTACCACCAACTGCTCCAAGTTGAATGCTTGGTCCTTCACGCCCCAGCATAAGTCCACTTGCAATAGCAAGAATTCCTAGAATATATTTTTTCCAAAGAACTCCCCACCAGTTGAGAGTCATCAATCCCTTTAATTCGGCTTCAACTTGAGGGATTCCAGAACCCTTTATGTCTTTTTCTGACTGAGTTAATTTCGCACTGAGCCAACAAACTATTAAATAAAATAGACCAATGATAAAAAGATTGCGCACTAGGTGCGCTTGATCTTGATAAAGTCCTTGTATCAGGTGGAAGCCTTTTTCGATTAAGAAACGAAAGGATCCAACGATAATTCCAATGACAAGACCGACGATGATTCCTCGTCCAACTTGGGATAATATAGTACTTGAGGCAAAGGCAAATTCTTTCTTGGAGCTGAGTGTTTCTGACTGTTCCTCCATAATCATTCCTTCTAACTTAACTTTCTTTTTCTCCTAAAACCAGTGATTTAACGGGTTCAAAGCTGGTTCGGTGAATTGGGGTAACTCCTAGTTTTGTGAGGCCTTCTAGGTGTTTAGCTGTTCCATAACCGGCATTAGTAGCGAAATCATAGCCGGGAAATTGCTGATCGTATTCCCTCATCAATTCGTCACGTGTCACCTTGGCTATTATAGAAGCCGCTGCAATGGAGAGGGAATTAGCATCACCTTTGATGATGGAGGTTTGTGAAATCGGCAACTTCAGTTTCATGGCATCTATCAAGAGATGTTCAGGTTGAGGACTGAGCTGGGAAATTGCTTCCTGCATGGCTAGTTTGGTTGCTTCATAGATATTGACTTGGTCGATGACCTGATTATCCATGATACCAATGCCGATTGATAAAGCTTGGTCTTGAACTGCTTGGAAAATCTCCAGATGTTTCTTTTTAGGAATTTTCTTGCTGTCATTGAGGCCTTTAATTTTACAATTTTGAGGTAAAATAACAGCTGCAGCGACTACAGGCCCAGCCAGAGGTCCACGACCAACCTCGTCAACACCAGCAATTAAGGTCAATCCTTGCTTGTTCAGTTCTTTTTCATAGGAAAGCATGGATTCCAAACGAAAATCTTCATCCAATTCTGCCTGAATGGCTTTTTTACGCTTGATGATTTCCTTTTTAACTCCAGAACGATCATCCTTTTCAAGCTCTAAAAAAATAGGGCTTTCTAACTCCTTGACCGTTGCAAGGAGTTCTTTGATTTCTTTAATCGTCGCCATCGAGGTCTTCCAATGTATCTAAGGTATAGTTACCGAGTTTGCCATCACGGACTTCCTTCACGAAGAGACTGTAAAAACGGTCATAGTCGTCACGGAAACCGAGGGCACGAGTCATGTCCATAATAATAACCGGCGCTTCTTCTTCAATCTTCATTTGTTTGAAGCGTTCGGCCAACTTTTCTGGATAATGTTCTTTGAAATAATTGAGGCCAAAAATAGTTACCTCATCCATAGGAAGTAACTGGTCTTTGATAGCTCCGGTCAAGGCCAACTTAAGCGCAACAGTTTCATCCTCAAACTTAGGCCAGAGAATCCCCGGTGTATCCAGGATTTCAAGGTCTTTATTTGTTTTGAGCCATTGTTGTCCCTTTGTAACCCCTGGTTTATTGCCGACAACGGCAATTTTCTTACCAGCCAAACGGTTCATAAGCGTTGATTTACCAGCATTTGGAATCCCGATAATCATGGTACGCAAGGTTTCGATCTGAATTCCACGTTCTTTCTGGCGAGCAATCTTATCAGCCATGAGCTTCTTGGCCGCATCTGTTA
The DNA here is from genome assembly GCF_003390135.1 of Streptococcus sp. NM. Taxonomy (GTDB): domain Bacteria; phylum Bacillota; class Bacilli; order Lactobacillales; family Streptococcaceae; genus Streptococcus. Next base: position 661,817 of record NZ_QUOS01000001.1, on the reverse strand, counting down.
CAACTTTTACAGTCACTTGCTCTTTGGAGTTGATAGCTAGCGTCTGAATTCCTTGTGATTCAAAATACTGGCGCCATTCCTTGGTCATTGCCGGGTCAGCCAAGTCTGCCTTGTTTAAAATCAAGAGTTTTGGTTTGTCACCAACAATCTTGGTCAACATAGGATTTTGACTAGATAGAGGTAAGCGTGCATCCACCAAAATCGTCACAAAATCAACAAATTTTAAATTTTCCTGAACCTGTCGACGAGCTTTAGACATGTGACCAGGAAACCATTGAATAGTAGCCATAATATATCTCCTTCGGATTGAAAAAATTGTAAAAACGTTTTCTTTCTTATCCTCTATTCTATCATAAATTATTCTTTTTTGCATAAGCTTTTATTTGTAATAGCTACTTTTTAAAGGAAGACTGATTTCAACCCCACTTGATTTGTATATTAACCTTATATAAAATTCTATGTCTCATATATTTAGTTTTAGATGAGTATTCGAGATAAAAATGGGACTATGCAATTTGTCAAAATTCCTTCTATCCAGCTTTCTTGTGCTGAGGAGAGATGGTCTGCTTGAAGGCTTTCTTTTAGAAAATCTCGAACTTGTTCTGGTGTGATTTCAAACTCAAAGGCTTTCATTTTATAGAAAAAGTCGAGCAGATGGTCTGAAAAATATTCAGTTGAAAATGCCACTTCTCCACTTTTTCGATATTCTAATAAGAGTCGAGCAAAGCGGGATTTTTCGTCAGGAAGCTCACGGAAATAGGAATTGAGAAGCCAGGTCTGCTTCTGCTTTCTTTCAATTGGATCCTGACCGGCAATTCGTTGGTCTTTTTCCAGCTCTTTTTGGTATTGTTTGGCCTTGATAGCCCGTTCTGTTCGATTTTTACCAAAAAGAATTTTTTCCCACTTGCGTTCTTCTTGAGTCAAGGTCTCCGTAAAGCCAAAGTAATCTTGATAGGCACGTTCTGCTGGGCCCATGGCCAAAACTAGATTGTCTGCATACTGCTTGGCGATTTTATCCCTCTTCTTGCGCTCTTTCTCTGCCTGGATACGGAGTTCTTGTTCGTAGTCAATTTTCTCCTTGCCTAGCTTGACAAGGTAGAGTTGGTCATCTGGTTTTCCAAGTAAAAAGGGTTTGATACACTTTTCAAGGACTTCTTCCATCCGAGCTTTCTTCTTAGGCTCTGCCTTTGTCCAACTTCCTCCTTGAAAGACTTCTAAGAAAAGCTGATAGTCTCTCTCAGGTGCAAATTGATTGCCACGATTGGGTTTAAAAACACCTTTTCCCCAGAGCCACTTTAGAAGACGCTCGTCAAAGTCACTTTTATTGACCTTGATTTTTTCCTTTTTCTGGGCTTTTCTGGTCAGATTTTCAACCTTTCTGAGCAGTTTTTCTTCCTCTTCCAGTTGCTGGTCAAGGGACAATCGATGAAAATGACGAACACAGTCGCTACCAATTGGAAAGAGGCGTTGGCCTGTGACACCGTTAAAGAGTTCATAAGCGTATTTTATGGCATTTCCACAGACACAATTGCTACGGCCGATACCGTTAAAAATCAAGGAAACTTCATTCCATTCCTTGGTAGCTTGTTCCCAAGTATCAGCTTTTGAAGCCTGTAAAACCGCATCATGCAGGGATTTTCTAACTGGAAGTGTCATGAGGTCTCCTTTCTAGATTATACTTTTACAACTTGAACCTCTTCTTTACCTAGTAAAATCAGGTATTTTTCAATATTTTCAATCGAATAGGCTCGAGATAAAGCCTCTCCGTATAGGGCTAACTGACCACGATAGCGGTTTATGAGTTGACTTGGATAATCATAGCGGTCTGTCTTATAGTCGAACAGAACAATTCTGTCCTCGTAAAGCAGATAGCCATCAAGGATACCACGGACAACAAAGTCTTCCTGACTCTTTTGGTCTCTTTTGAGCATGGAGAAAGGTTGCTCGCGGTATAGATGGTCTGTATTGGCAAGAATTTCCTGACCAAGTGCTGTGTCAAAGAATGTAAGAATTTTAGCAAGATTAATCTTGTCTCTAACAGCTGGGCTGGTTTGAACTTGTTTGAGAGCTTCTGTCAGGCTAGCAAGCATTGGTCGCTGGCTGAGATCCATTCTCTGCATGAGTTCGTGGGTGGCACTACCAATTTCAGCTCCAGTTACCTTTTCTTTGGTTGAAAAATCTGGCAAACCAAAGCTAATTTTCTTGTCTACTGACTGGCCTTGACCTGCAATCTCGACACCTTCCATATCTATAACTGGTTCGTAGAATTTTTTGATTTGACTTGGGGTTTGAACACTAGGAAGTTCAATGGCTGCGTGATGAAGAGTATTATAGACTTCCACTTCTTTCAGCATTTCAAGAGCTTCTTTAATGGTTTCTGACTGGCGATTGTCTACTTGGGAGCGATCTTGGAGAGGACTTTTGGTTTCCAACTCTCCGATAGCTTCTTTAGTCAGCTGATCTTCACCAACAAAACGATAGCTAAAGTTGAGATGATCCTTTGCAAACACTTTGCTGATAGCCCAAATCCAGTCTTGGAAATTCCTTGCTTGAAGTCTAGTGTTGCTGCTTAGTTTTCCATTTTTAGCTGCTGGGTATTCCTTGGCTTCCAGCTTTTCACGAGAACCCTTGCCGACAAGATAGAGCTTTTTCTCAGCCCGCGTCATAGCAACATAAAGGAGACGCATCTGCTCTGAATAGCTTGCCAGCTGTAATTCCTCTTCGTTCTGTCTATAGGTCAGACTAGGAATGGAGAGTTTGATGGTTTTAGGATAGTGGTCTTCCACTGCTCCTGTCTCCATTTTGGCAATATATTTGACACCAAGTCCATTTTTACGGCTGAGAATGACCTCTGACATGCTGTCTTGCTTGTTAAAGTCTTGATCCATATTGAGGATAAAAACGTAAGGAAACTCTAACCCTTTACTCTTGTGGATGGTCATGAGCTCTACTGCATCTTTTGGTAGTGCGACAGCTACGCTTGCCAAATCGTGCTGGGCTTCTAAAACTTGGTTAATCATACGAATAAAACGCGACAAGCCCTTGAAATTGCTCTTTTCAAATTGATCAGCTCGCAGTGCTAGGGCATAGAGATTAGCCTGTCTAGCAGGCCCATTTGGCAAAGCCCCAACATAATCGTAGTAAAAACGGTCGTTATAAATCTTCCAAATCAGGTCATAGAGGGAGTGGGTTTTGGCATACAAGCGCCAAGAAGCCAAGATATCCATGAATTGGTTTAATTTTTCAGCTAACTCTTTATGAATCAAGCCTTTTTGGCTGCTTGTCAGTTTTTGAGCATTGACCAGTTTCTCATAGAGATTTTCTTGGACTTTATCCTCTGTTTTCTGAAGGGACAAACGTGCTAACTCGTCCTCATCAAAGCCAAACATAGGAGACTTCATAAGGGCAACCAAGGCATAGTCTTGAAGAGGATTGTGAATGACACGAAGGGTGTCTAGCATGACTTGCACTTCTAGGGATTGGAGATAGTTGTTCTGCTCTCCGTCAGTTTTGACAGGAATTCCGTACTCAGACAGGGCGAGAAGAATCTGGTCATTACGACTGCGGCTGGAGGTCAGAAGGGCAATTTCTTTAAAAGCCACACCTTTTTCCTGATGAAGTTTAAGGATTTCCTTGATGACTAAGCGCATTTCCCCTGTTAATTTCGTTTCTGCTTGGCTCTCTTCTTCCTCACCAGAGTCGTCCTTATCGTAGAGGAGAAATTCTGCCTTATTGTCTGTATTAGGAGTCAGTTTGGTATTGGCAAAAACAAGCTGGTGCATGTTATCATAGTTGATTTCGCCGACCTCTTGGTCCATGAGACGTTCAAAGACATCATTGGTTGCTGACAGCACTTCTGAACTACTACGGAAATTTTCCTTCAGGAGAATGAGCTTGCCTTCTTGGGGATTTTGCGCATAGCGTTGGAATTTCTCATTGAAAATCTGCGGGTCTGCCTGACGGAAACGGTAGATGGACTGCTTGATATCTCCCACCATAAAGCGATTGTGTCCAATAGAAAGTAATTCCAGCATCCGTTCTTGAATATGGTTGGTATCCTGATACTCATCGACCATGACTTCATGGAAGCGATCCTGATAATCCTCACGAACTTGCGGGAAATTCTCTAAAATCTCAATGGTGTAATGGCTGATATCAGCGAATTCAAAGGCATTTTCCTGAAGCTTACGTTCACGATAAGCTTCCACAAAATCACTCATGAAGGTTTGGAAAGTCTTAGCTAGTTCCCAGGTATCTCCATGATAACGTTCTTGATAGTCGAGAATGGTTATCTGGTCTGACAGTTGTCCTAGTTTAGCAAACTGGGACTTTCTTTCTTCGTTGTAGGCATCAGCCAGGGGCTTCAAATCAGCCTTACGACTCGCATTAGTCAGGGCTCGACCATTTTTCTCTTTCGAAATTGCGACAACACGCGCAAGCACTGCTTGAAAATCCTGATTATCGGACTCTTGATTTAAGGAGCCAATCTCATCCAGAATCAACTGAACATTTTCTAAATAGGTAGCCTTTGAAAACTCCTTGGCATCATTATCCAGATGATAACGGAAAAAGCTTTCCAAATCCCAAAGTGCTTGCTGGATTTGCTCGGTTAGTTTTTCTTTTTCACTGGTAAAATCAGCTTTCTCAAAGCCTTTGAGAAAAGATTCACTTAACCATTTCTGAGGATTGCTGGTGGATTGGAGAAAGTCATAGATTTTATAGACTTGCTGGCGCAGCCCCCGTTCATCCTTGCCTCGCCCAGCAAAGTTTTTCAGCAAATGGCTAAAGATCTCTTTCTGTTTACCTTGATAATGGGCTTCAAATACCTCATGAAAGACTTCGTTTTTTAGAAGAAGTTGCTCGCTTTGGTTTTGTAAAATCCTGAAATTAGGCGCAATATCAATCAGATAGCCATGTTTGCCAAGGAATTTTTGTGTGAAAGAGTCCATGGTTCCGATGGCAGCGTTGGGTAGGTCTGCCAACTGACGGCCCAAGTGTTGTTTGAGCTCGACATCATGCGTTTCTTGGATCTGTTGGCCAATTTTTTTCTCCAAACGTTCCTTGAGTTCTGTGGCAGCCTTAACGGTAAAGGTTGAGATAAAGAGTTGAGAAATTTCGACACCACGCGTCAATTGGTCCAGAATGCGCTCTGCCATGACAAAGGTTTTACCAGAACCAGCCGACGCTGAAACCAGGATATTCTGACCAGAAGTGTAGATGGCTTCGATTTGTTCGGCAGTTTTCTTTTGTTCCTTGCTCGAATTTGCTACTGCATTTTGCAGTTTTTGAATCTCCTCCTCACTTAAAAAGGGAATAGGCTTCATCGATTCAACTCCTCTCTTATTTTTTCAAACCAAGCTTGCTTGAGTTTTTCTCCGACCAGACGCTTGCCGTCAGTCAATTCCAACTTCTCTAGAAAACGGGCTTGACCCAAGTGGTAATTGGCTTCAAAACCTGTGATGGCTTGATGTTGCTGGACGTATGGGGCAATGCTTCTACCATTTTCAGTATAAGGGTTAATGGCGAAATAGCCTTCTAAAATCTTCTCAGCTGCTTTCTTGTAAAGATGGGCATTGTAGTCCAGTAGAAGCTGGAATTCCTCATCCGTCAGCTGATTGGCCTTATTTTTATTGTAAAATTCGCCTAAGTGACTGCTTTCTTTTTCTAAAAAGATCCCTTGATATTTCATTGACTTGCTAACTTCTACTACTGCACCTGCCAGATTTTTAACGGCCATCAAAGATTGGACAGGCTCAGCCATTTCCAAGTACATAGCACCAAAAAAGTTCTGCTCCCCTTCTCTTTTTAAGGCAGCTAGATAGGTTGGCAACTGGGAATTAAGCCCATTAAAGAAATGAGGAAACTGGAACTGAGTCAGACTGGATTTGTAGTCTACCACCCCTATCGCTCCATCAGCTTTCAAACGGTCAATCCGGTCCACCTTACCTCGTACAAAGACACTGCGTCCATTGTCCAATTGAATAAATGCTTGGTCTTTGCCGCCAAAATTCGCTTCCTCTTTGATGGTTTCGATGACTGGATTGTGTCGGAGAATATGTCCAGTCGTCCGTGCAACATCAAGCAAAACTTCCTTGGTAAATTGGGCTTCTAAACTTTCTTGATAAATAGCTTCAAATTCGCGTTCTTGACTGGTTTCTTGAATAGCTTGTTCTAGACGGTTGTCAAAGGAATCTTCGTTAGGCAACTGCAAGGCACGTTCAAAAATGCGGTGCAAGAAATTTCCGTGACTACGAGCATCAGGACGCAGACGTAATTCTTCTTGCAAGCCTAAAACGTAGCGAAGAAAATAACTGTATTCATTGCGATAAAACTCCGTCAAACCAGAGGTAGACAGGTAAAATTCCTTGTCAGCTGGATAGAGAGCCTGTAAGGTGTTCTTAGCCAACTGCTTACTGCTTGGACTGGTTGGAAGGGCTGGATTTTCCAAACCTTGCTGGTCGAGTTTTTTACCCATGACACGCGCCAGAACCTTGACAAAGGTCAAATCTTGCTCCCTATCACTCATTTCGCCCTGCTGGTGATAGGCAACCAGACTAGACAAAAGACTGTGATATGAGCCCATATCTTCTTTAGACAGCCCTTTGTGATTTATCTTCTTCTCTTTCCGACTAAATCCAAAATGGACCAGCTCTTGAAGATAGGCAGATTCCTTACTTTCACTTTCGTTAAAAAGGCTTGGAGCAGACAAAACTAATTGCTTACGGGCAGAATTGACCAAGGAAAGCATGGTATAGCGATTTTTCTTGAGGTTTTCACTGCTGGCAATCAGCAATTGAACGCCTTCTTCTGTCGCTTGGTTTAGTCTCTGTCTTTCTTCGTCTGTCAAAAGACTGGTGTTTTGCGCAATTTTTGGTAAATTGTCCTGGGTCATACCAATGGCATAGACAAAGTCAGCTGTCAAAGGCGCAATCAAATCGTAACTCTGCACCAGAACAGTGTCCACTGTTGCTGGAATGGTGCGATACTGAGATAGACTCATTCCAGAATGGAGCAAGGCTAGGAAGTCCTCTAGACTAATCTGTGAACCAGCAAAAACAGTCGCAAATTGTTCTAAAACATGACAGAAAGCCTTCCAAACTTCGGCCTGTCTTTCCTGTTCAAGAGTTTCCATAGTAGCTGTCAAATCTTGTAACTGCTTGGTCACAGCTCCTTCTTTTAGAAAAGAGTTCCACTTTTGCAAGAGATTTTCAGCCTTCTGTTTTCGGATAGCAAAAAGAGTCTCAAGCGGTGCTAAAATACGCAGACGAAGAGCATTTAAACGCCCTAAATCAAATTTTCCATGGTGGGATTTGGTGAAGGTTTGCTGAAAGGCTGGCAAGCCATTGATACCAAGATAGCGGATATATTGCTCAAAAGCATCAATATCAGCCTGACTAAGGTTGGTATACAAACCTGTTTTGAGGAGATTAATCAAATCTTCCTGACGGAAACGATAGCGTTTCAAAGCTAAAATAGTCTCGACAAACTGTGTCAAAGGGTGGTGCGCCATGGATTCGCTTTTGCCTAGATAGAAAGGAATCTGATACTGGTCAAAAATGGTTTTCAGCGATAACTGGTAAGAAGCTACATCGCCCAATAGAATACGAAAATGCTTGTAACTCAGATTTGAGTTCTCGTGCAATTTCTGACGAATGCTACGGGCTACTAGCTCCAACTCCTCCTTTTGCGTCAAGCAAGACCAGATTTGTAAGTTTTCACAATCCTTCTCATCGACATCCAATGTTAATTCTGAAAAGTCATAAGACGACTCCAGTAAACGAGAGGCCTTGTCAAAACTATCCATCTTTTCATGAGTTTGAGAACAGTCCTGAGCAGGTGTTTGGTATTTAGAGGCTAGATGATGGAGAAACTCCACACTGGCTTGGTAGAGGTTACCCTCGCTAAAAGGGCTGGTATAAGCTTTCTTACTAGCATAAACCCCAATAACAATCTCAACACCCTTGCCATGAAGTAAGTCCACAACCCGCTCTTCCTCGGCAGAAAAACGGGTAAATCCATCAATAACCAAGGCGAATTGAGTGAAATCACTACTTACTTTGTTATTCTCAATAGCCTCAATCAAATGAGACAACTGACTTCCCTGAGCCAACTGACCTTGATTAAGATAGGCTGTTACTTTTTCAAAAATCAAGAGCAAGTCTACTCGCTTGTCTTCATCTGCCAAACTCTCCAAGTCTAAAAAGCTCATCTGAGCAGTCGTCATCTCGTGATACAGTTCAATCAACTGCTGAATAAATTGAGGATCCTGCTTAATCGCACCATAAACACGCAAGTCCTTGGGGTCAATTTCCGCAAGGCATTTATAAAAGGCCATCCCAAGACCGATATCATCAAGACTGGTCTTGGCAGGCAGGTCATTCAAGACCAGATAACGAGCCATCTGCGCAAAGCGCGTGACGGTAATCGCAAAAGAAGCCTGCTGGGACAAGCATTCCAGCACGGCGCGTTCCTTTTCAAAAGAAAGAGAGTTGGGGGCGATGTAGAAGACCCGCTTGCCAGCAGCAACTAACTCCTCCGCCTCTCTTGTTAGAATTTCAGTCAAAGAAGTCCGAATATCAGTATAAAGTAATTTCATCTCAGCCTCGTTTGGTTTATCAAAGTTTCTTACTCTATTATAGCAAAGTTCGCTTCACAGTCCAAATCCAAAATTCTTGTTGATAATCATTTAACTAGCAAATCAATCATACTTCATCATCCACTTTCATATGATGAAAGATATAGAGGAAAAAGTCTTTGGAAACTTCAAAATGTCCATAACGAAGCCGAGAAGTATAGTCTTTCCATTCAGGATGTTGTCTGGCTATTTCTATGGAACAATCTTTGACTGGTTGATAATACTCAACATTTCGTCTAAAGGGAAAGAATCCTTCGAACTGCTCTACTTGATAGGCTTTGTCGTCTATAATCTTACCTACAGCCACAAAAGTCTGTAACTTATCCTGACCGTTCATATCGTATTTTGGACTATAGTATAAAAGATAGTCACCTTTTTTCATACGGTTTAAGGGGCCACCCTTCCCATGACAGACCTGACAAAAATTCCCTTCAACTCCTCTTAAAACATGATTCTTCGAAACAACTCCGACCCAATATCTAGGCATTTTTATCCTCCAACACTGCTAACATGCGATTAAAACTTTCTCTATCGTTAGAAAGTTTTTCAAAAAATTTTTCATCAATCCCTTCTACTAAGGGTAAAGCTTGATTGACCTTCTCCGCGCCAGACTTCGTCACTGAGACCAGTTTTGCCCGACTATCCTTTGGATGCTGATCACGTCTAATGTAGTTCTTCTTCTCCAGTAGTCTAACAATCTGGGAAACCGTCATGACATCCATACCAGTGAACCGAGCAATATCAACTTGCGTTACATATTCCTCTCTATTGTTCAAAAACAAGAGCGAGGTTAAAACGATAAATTGAGGCAAAGTGAGGCCAACCGATTTCAAAACTCTTTTTAAATTACTTTCCCATTTGTTGTAAACTTTAATGAAAAGAAGACCTGTAGACTCTGTTTCATCATTTTTGTAAATTGAATTAAAGTGATACTTTGACATTATTTCTCCTTAAATATTAAGTATACATATTATATAAGATTTTATTTTCTTTTTCAAGAAAAGGAAGCTTGAATTTTACAATTCTGTCAGACATTTTATAGTCTATATGCTATAATAAAAGCAAAACACATAGAAAAGGAAGTCTTATGATTAAACTACTAGCCTTGGATATGGACGGAACCCTCCTCAATGAAGCCAAGGAAATCCCACAAACTCATATTACTGCTATTCACCAAGCCATTGAAAAAGGTGTTAAACTGGTTCTCTGTACGGGGCGCCCGCTTTTCGGTGTCCTCCCCTACTACAAAAAACTGGGACTTGACATCCAGAATGAGTATGTGATTGTTAACAACGGTTGTTCAACTCACCAGACCAGTGACTGGGGATTAGTTGACTGGCAAGAACTCAGTCCAGCCGACATCGAATACCTCTATAACCTTGCTGAAAAAAGTGATGTTCAGTTGACTCTTTTTGACGAGGAGCATTATTTTGTCCTCGGTGGCAAGCCAAATCAAGTCATCCAAAATGATGCCGAGCTAGTCTTCTCAGACCTGACTGAAATTTCCCTTGAGGAAGCGACTAGTGGCAAATATCGCATGTTCCAAGGGATGTTTTTGGGGACAGAGAGCCAAACGAACGATTTTGAGAAGCGTTTTGCTGGGGAACTCTGTCAACGATTTAGTGGAGTTCGTTCGCAGCCTGTCATTTATGAAGCTATGCCACTTGGTACGACAAAGGCTACTGCTCTTTCTCGACTAGCAGATATTTTGAAGATTGATTCCTCAGAGATTATGGCCATGGGCGACGCCAATAACGATATCGAAATGCTCCAGTTTGCAGGACTTGGCATTGCAATGGGAAATGCCAGCGATTATGTCAAATCTCTTGCGGATGCCGTTACAGCCAGCAATGAAGAAGACGGCGTTGCGCGTGCCATTGAGAAATATATTTTATAATTAAGAAGCCCAGTTCATATCAACTGGGTTTTGATATTTAAGAATTCCTAAAACTTTAGAAACTCTTTAGAAATCCTTGAGCTTTCTTTGATTTCTATGCTTTATACTAAAGTTAACAAAATAAATCAAAAGGAGAGAATCATGAAAACAGTACTCGACATTCATGGATTGTCCAAAAACTTTAACAAACAAGCTATTCTTCAGGATCTTCATCTAACGATAAGAGAGGGAGATATTTATGGACTTATCGGAAAGAACGGAGCTGGGAAAACCACATTGATAAAAATCATTACGCAACTACTGTTTGCGGATAAAGGGACTGTTTCCCTCTTCTCTAGCCAAACGGAAAATGAGTGGACCAAGGCTCTATCTCGAGTAGGTTCAGTGATCGAATCACCTGTAGCTCATAATCACTTAACAGCCTACCAAAATCTGAAATATTACTGTATGATTCGTCATATTCCAAATGCTGATATAGTCATTCGTGAAACGCTGGACTATGTAGGTTTGACAGATACAGGTAAAAAAGTCTTTCGAGATTTCTCGCTAGGAATGAAACAAAGACTTGGTATTGCCATTGCCCTCCTATCCAAACCAGACTTCCTGATTTTAGATGAACCTATCAACGGTCTCGACCCAATCGGTATTAAAGAATTTCGTCTGATGATTCAACGGCTCAATCAAGAACAAGGGATAACCATTCTCATCTCTAGCCATATCTTGTCAGAACTCTACCTCGTAGCTAATCGTTTTGGTATTTTAGATCAAGGCAAGATTATCCGTGAAATCAGCAAAGCTGAATTTGAAACACTAAGTGAGGATTATATTGTGCTTAAGACAGCTGACCAAGAGAAAGCTTGCCAAGTATTGAAAGAACAAATCCAGCTCCAGTTCAAGGTTGTCAATCCTGAAAACGAAATCCACATCTTTGGTCAGGAACAAGATGTCAAACAGATTCTTAAGGAATTAACCTTGGCAGATGTCGCTATTGACGAGATTTACTATGCCCGTCAAAACCTAGAAGAATACTTCACACAATTGGTCGAATAGGAGGAAAATCATGATACATACCATTCAAGCAGACTTTTATCGTCTTTTCCGTTCCAAAGGTTTTTGGATTACAGAGTTCATTCTCTTTGTACTCATGCTAATGGGCGCAAGTATTGGAGCTACGGGGCATCTGATGGCAATTCAGACAGAAGAGCCAGAAATTCCAACCCATGGTTGGGACGGTGTACAAGCCCTGATTAACGCATCTAGTCAAGGTTCAAACCTCGTTTTTCTCTGTATTGTTCTAACTTGCCTCGTTCTCGGTGTTGATTTAATCGGAAAGCTCTATAAAAATAGTTTGACAGTAGGAGTTTCTCGTACAGAGTTTTTCCTTGCCAAAGCCTTTGTAGTGGCTTGTATTGCACTTTTGCAACTTATCATCAGCCTTGTGATTGCCTTTATTCCAGCAACTATCTTAAATGGATTTGGAACTATGCCTGATGGCTTTATTGGCAATCTACTGACAACCATTTTCCTTCAATTCCTTTGCCTTCTTGCTTGGCTTTCCATTGTTTCCTTCATCCTCTATGTTAGTCATTCTTATCTTGCAGTATTTATTGGATATTTGGTCAGCTCTATCATCCTTTCTATGCCAATGCTCATCTTCCCAAGTATCAAAATTTTGCCATATTTATCATTGCAGTTTTTCTATGCTATGACTGCTAATAGTGAATCCATTTTCTATACACTTATAGTTACCTTAGCTGTTATTCTAATCTTTAATCTAAGTGGACTTGCAGTTTTCAAAAAGAAAAGTCTATAAAAAATGACCTCCTCTAGCCTACAGAGGAGGTTTATTTCGTTAAAAATAAATGAAAACCGATAACCACTGCCCATCTGTGCTTAGTTTCATCTCTGCACCGAGAAGATGACATAATTCCTCAGTGATATAAAGGCCTAAACCAGAGGATTCTTCGGTATCTGATAGATTTTCAGAATAAAAACGGTTACTGAGATTTTCTATTTTTTTGATGGGTTGTTTGACAAGGTTTGCAATCTCTAAGACAAGCTGTTCCTGTTTCTTTCTCAAAGATAGACGCGATTCTTCCTTACCATGTTTGAGGATATTTCCAAGCAGATTTTGTAAAATTCTATCCAGCAAGTCTTCATCAGTCCTCATTTTTAAACCATCTTCAACCTTAAAATCAAGCGTGATATTTGCCGCCTGAAAAACATCATAATAAGCCAGAGTCTTTTTGGTGATAAAAGCTGAAAAATCCACTTCTTCCAGTTTCGGTTTGACAGCTCCTTCCATCAAACGACGGTATTCTAGGAGAGCCTCCAAACGTTTGGAAACTAAATCAAGATGCTGGGCGATTTTTTGTAAGGTTTCTGCTTTGTTTTCAGGAGTTTTTATCAATTGTTGGGTGTAGCCTGAAGCGATAGTCAGAGGCGTCCGAATATCATGGGCGATATTGCTGATGGCCATATCCAGAGTCTGCTTTTCCCTTTTCATAACCAATCGAGATTGCTCTACTTCCTGAAATAGATTCTCAATCTGCTGGTAGAGATGTAAAAAATGTTTGGAAAAAATGCTGATTCCGACTCTTTTCATACTACCCGTGAGAATCTTGTCTTCAATCTGTTGACTCAAGTTTTTAAGTGCTAGATGGTAGCGAATCAATGCAATCGATAAAATGATTAGGAGTACCAGTAGGACAAAAATTATCATGTAGGTCATTGCTTATCTCCTTTTAATCTTACCCCAACTCCCCAGATGGTTTCAATATATTCTTGATTTGGGTCAAGCTGGTTTAATTTTTTACGAAGATTACTCAAATGCGTATTGAGGGTATTATCTCCAGGTAGGTAGCTCTCCTCCCAGACCAATTCATAAAGTTCTTCCTTGGTGAAAATTTTCTTAGGATGTTTAAGGAGAGTTTGGAGAATCAAGCATTCTTTCTTAGCCAGGCGAATGGTTTCCTGGCTATTTTTGATTTCAAAACTTTCTGCATCAAACTGGATATTTTTCAAGTTTTGTGGCAGATTTTCAGTTTTTCCTAGTTCTATAGGCTGTTTTTCTGCGCTTTGACGTAATTGAACAGTAACTCTGGCAAAGACTTCGTCCAAATCAAAAGGTTTCACTATGTAATCATTGGCACCGTCTAAGAGGTATTGACTGATTAACTTCTTATCGCTCAAAGCTGTTAGCATAATGACTGGAGTTTGACTTTGTTCCCTGATGGCTTTTAAAACCTGATCCCCATTTTTCCCAGGAAGCATGATATCTAGCAAAATGAGGTCAATCCCACCTTGGTCAAAACGCATGATTCCTTCTGTACCAGAAAAGGCTTGAATCACCTCATGCTCCTCAGTAAGAAGTGTTCGTAAAATCTCTTGAATGTCACTATTGTCTTCAATAACCAATATCCTAGCCATAAATACCAACCTTTCTGCAACTATTATAGCATGTTTTATTGATAAAGCTTAAACAGAAAAGCTCCTCGCATAAAAGCGCGAGAAAGCCTTAGAGAGTTAAAATATGAAATCCACTTACTAGACAACATAGTATCCTTATAGTTGAAAATAAGAAGTTAATCTAGCAGAATGAATCTCTCATTTCTATCCTACTAGTCCGTAATACGTTGATACATTTCGGGTCTTCTATCTCGAAACAAGCCCCAGTTTAGGCGTTCGCTTGCTCCCTTATCAAGGTCATAAGTAGCTAACAGAACAGCTTCAGCTTGTCTTTCAGCTTGCTCTAGAATAGCTCCTGTTTCATCCGTCATAAAGGATGAACCGTAGAAGTCAAGACTGGAACTCTGTCCACCATTTTCCTCACTTGGAGTGACTTCCTCTAATCCATAACGATTGGCTGCAATGACTGGAACAATATTTGCTGCTGCATGTCCTTGCATGGTACGTTGCCAATGACCACAACTATCTGTATCCAAAATCGGCTCTGAACCGATGGCTGTAGGATAAAAGAGCAATTCAGCACCATTCAATGCAAGACAGCGCGCTGTTTCAGGGAACCATTGATCCCAACAGATACCGATTCCAATCTTAGCATAGCGAGTATCCCAGACCTTGAAACCTGTATTGCCAGGCGTAAAATAAAATTTCTCTTGATAGTAATGGTCGTCTGGTATGTGGGTCTTTCGATAAACGCCCAGCACTTCTCCATCTGCATCAATAACTGCAATAGAGTTATACAAGACATTGCCATCTTTTTCATAGAAACTAATCGGTAGAACAACCTGTAGTTCTTTAGCAAGAACTTTAAAATGCTGAATAGCTGTATTGTCTGTCACCGACTGGGCATGCTGGTAGTAGTCATACTGGCGTTCCTGACAAAAGTATGGACGTTCAAACAATTCGGGTAAAAGAATAATTTGTGCCCCTTGTTCTGCAGCCTGACGTACTAAACGCTCTGCGGTTTGGATATTTGTTGCCACATCCTTAGCGCATTGCATCTGAATGGCTGCAACTCTTACATTTCTCATCTTTTTCTCCTATTCTGGGATTTGTTGGGTGATACAGTGGATATTGCCACCACCTAAGAGAATATCTCTGGCTGGAATTCCGACAACTTTACGGTCTGGGAAACACTTACTGAGGATATCTAAGGCCACTTGATCGTTTTTATCTTGAAACTGGGGAACAAGGACAGCGTTATTGGCGATATAAAAGTTTACGTAGGAAGCTGCTAGTCGTTCACCTGCGTATCGCTCTTCTTCGCCGTATTCATAGATATAGCCTGGCAAATCCTCTTCGGTTACAACCTGACGAATAGCTGGGATAGGAAGCTTATGAATGGTGAAGTGACGACCTTTTGCATCTGTTTCCTTTTCTAAAAGCGCTAAATCAGCTGCTGACATGGCATATTGAGGATCGCTTTTGTCATCTGTCCAAGCTAAAACAAGCTCAGCAGGACCAACAAAGGTAGCAACATTGTCAACGTGTTCATTGGTTTCGTCCTGATAAATACCATAAGGAAGCCAAATTACTTTTTCAGCGCCAAGGCACTCTAATAAGGTATTCTCGATTTCCTCTTTAGTAAGATGAGGATTTCGACCAGCACTGAGAAGGCAACTTTCAGTTACGAGAATGGTTCCTTGGCCATCGCTATGGATTGCTCCGCCTTCTAGGACAAAAGGTTTGGCATCATAAACAGGCATTTCCAAAGCCTCAGCAAAACGACTGGCTACTTGGTTATCATCTTCATAGTCTTGGTAGAGACCATCAACAGCCCCACCCCAAGCATTGAAAGACCAATCCACAGCTAATTTCTGGTCTTTATCATTGATAAGAATGGTTGGTCCTGTATCTCGAGCCCAGGCGTCATTGGTGGGAATGTCTAAATAAACAACCTTGTCTCCAAGATAGGATTGGGCTTCAGCTAAGTAGTCTTGGTCCACCAAAAGATAGACTATTTCCCCTTTTGCAATGTTTTTTATAATCTGGCTAAATGTTGCTTTAGCAGCTTTACCTTGAAAAGGCCATGAACCTGGTCGAGTCGGCCATATCATGAGGGTACCATGATGGGGTTCGTACTCTGCTGGCATGCGATAGCCTAATTTTTTGGGACTGTCCATCATGATAATCTCCCTTTAAAATCTTGATAGCCAAAGGCTTTGACTAAGCTGCACTCACCCTGCTCGTCCATAAGATAGAGACTTGGCAATCCAATACCATTAAAGGTATTATTTTTAACAAATGAGTAAATAGCCATATCTTCGAAATAGAGTCTGTCACCGATTTGGACAGGATTTTCAAAACTATAGTCGCCAATCACATCGCCCGTTAGACAAGTATTGGAAGAAAGTCTATAGGTATGGGCTTTTTCCTGTGCCTCAAAGCCATTTCTCAAAGGTGGACGATAGGGCATCTCAAGTACATCAGGCATATGGCAGGTCGCAGAGGCATCTAAAACCAAGATTTCCATACCGTTTTCTACAATATCTAATACCTCAGTAGCTAGATACCCCGCATTGAGCGCAATGGCTTCCCCCGGCTCGATATAGACTTCAAGATTGTAAGTTTCTCGGATACGCTTGATTTCAGAAATCAGCAAATCTACATCGTAACCTTCTCTTGTGATGTGGTGTCCGCCCCCCATATTGAGCCATTTAACTTGATGTAAGTAGGGACCAAACTGCGCTTCTACTGCTTTCAAAGTTGTCTCTAAATCATCTGCTCCCTGCTCGCAAAGGGTATGAAAATGAAGACCATCCACCAAGTCCAGCAAATCACTCGGAATCTTGTCTAGAGTAACTCCGAAACGAGATCCAGGGGCGCAAGGATCATAGAGAGCGTGATCTCCTTGAGTTGAACACTGAGGATTGAGACGTAACCCCACACTGACACCAGCATCCCGACAATGGACCCCATGTTTACGCAACTGTCTCTCTGAGTTAAAGACGATATGGTCCGTTATCTCCAGCAATTCCTCCAAGTAAGCATCCTTGAAAGCTGGCGCAAAAACATGAACTTCCCCCGGGAACTCTTCTCTAGCGAGCTTAGCTTCATAGAGACCACTTGCAGTTGTTCCAGATAGATACTGGCTAATCAAGGGATAGGTTTTGTAGAGGGAATAAGCCTTCTGGGCAAGCAAAACCTTGCAACCAGCCTCTTCTTGTACATATTGTAAAATGCGACAATTGGCTTCTAACTTTGCTAAGTCAATGACGTAAGCTGGTGTTGGTACTTGTTCTAGCTTCATCAGTCCACCATTTGTGGATTTTCAACCACAACCCAAGGTAAACCATACTCATTCAAAGCTTCCATGAATGGATCTGGATCCAATTCTTCAAGGTTATACACTCCAGCTTGTTTCCAAGTACCGTTCATAACCAATTTTGTCCCAATCATGGCTGGAACACCTGTTGTGTAAGAAATTGCTTGTGACCCAACTTCTACGTAACATTCCTGATGGTCGCAAACATTGTAGATGTAGATGGTCTTTTCAACACCGTTTTTGACACCTGTAAAGATACAACCGATATTGGTTTTACCTACAGTACGTGGGCCAAGGCTGGCTGGATCTGGAAGTAGCGCTTTCAAAAATTGAATTGGAACAATTTCTTGGCCATTAAAGTTAATGGCATCTGTACGAAGGAGACCAACATTTTCCAAACATTTCATATGAGTTAGATAAGATTGACCAAAGGTCATAAAGAAGCGAATGCGTTTAACACCAGGAATGTTCTTAGCCAATGATTCGATTTCTTCGTGGTGGAGGAGATACATGTCTTTTTGTCCAACTTGAGGGAAATCATACTCACGCTTGATAGACATAGCTTCGACTTCGACCCATTTTCCATCTTCCCAGTAAGAACCTGGCGCAGAAACCTCGCGGAGATTGATTTCTGGGTTAAAGTTTGTTGCAAATGGATAACCGTGGTCACCACCATTACAGTCTAAAATGTCGATATAGTGGATTTCATCAAAGTAGTGTTTGAGAGCATAGGCAGAAAAGACACTAGTCACACCTGGGTCAAAGCCAGATCCAAGGAGAGCAGTCAAGCCTGCTTCTTTGAATTTTTCCTGATAAGCCCATTGCCATGAGTAGTCAAAGTAGGCGGTAAAACCAAGTTCTTTGCAACGTTTCTCATAAATAGCACGCCATTCAGGGTCTTCTGTGTCTTCTGCTTCGTAGTTGGCTGTATCGATATAGTGAACACCTGTTGCCAAACAAGCGTCCATAATTGTTAAATCTTGATATGGTAAAGCTACGTTCAAAACAGCTTCTGGCTTATAGCTTTCAATCAGGGCAATCACTTCTTCTACCTTGTCAGCATCAAGAGCAGCTGTCTCAATCTTTGTACTTGTTTTACCTTCTAGCTTCGCTTTCAAGTCATCACATTTTGATTTGGTACGGCTAGCGATCATAATTTCTGTAAATGTTTCGCTATCTTGGCAAATCTTTGAAATAGCAACTTGGGCAACGCCCCCACATCCAATAACTAGTAAACGACTCATTTTTTTCCTTCCTCTTCTTCTAAAATGTCCTCAACATACTTGGGCAACATAAAGGCTCCCACGTGTAAGTTTGCAGTGTAGTATTCTGTGAAAAGCTGGCGTTTTTTCCAGCCTTCCTTGTCAAAATCTTTGACAGGGTGGTATTTTTTCGATGCAAATCCAAACAACCAATAACCAGCCGGGCTAGTTGGTATATGGGCCTGATAGACCCGACTGATTGGAAAGGCTTGATTGACCTTGCGGTGCATGCTTCGGCAAGCCGACTCATCCTCGTCAAAGAAGGGACTCCCATGCTGGTAGATCATGATACCATCTTCCTTTAGAGCTCGATAACTATTGCCGTAAAATTCCTTGGTAAAGAGTCCCTCCGTATGGCCAAATGGATCTGTCGCATCGTTGATGATAATATCATAGTCATCTTCACAGTTTCGCAAAAAGCGTAGCCCATTTTGGTAGTAAATGGTAACACGAGGATCGTCTAGCCCTGCGGCAAAATCTGGGAAATACTCACGACAGACCTCAACCAACATCTCATCTGGTTCCACAATATCGATTTGTTCCAGTTCAGGATAGAGTGTTAATACTTGGGCAACACCACCGTCACCACCCCCAATAACCAAGACTTTCTTTGGATTTGGGTGAACAGCCATGGGAACGTGGACGGTCATTTCGTTGTAGACAAAATCATCCGCATCTGAGAACAAGACGTGCCCATTTAAAATTAGTATTTTCCCAAAAGCTGGCGTATCCAAGACTTCGATATCCTGCCATTCACTTTTACCAGCGTAGAGTTGCTTGGCTGTTCTCAAGGATAATTTGACATCTGGAGTATGAACTTCAGAAAACCATAAATCCATCTAGTTCTCCTTTCTCTTAATGACGTTGATGTGATTGACCTCTGGATCTTCCGTCCCTTGGAGGGAGCAACCACGTTCCTTGGCAAATTGGATATAGTCTACAATTTCACGTGTAATGCGTTCACCAGGAGCCAAGATAGGGATTCCTGGAGGATAGCACATGACAAATTCTCCACAGACCTGTCCAACAGATTCGTCTAAAGTCAAACTTCTTCTCTCTGAATAGAAGGCTTCTTGTGGAGACAGTACTAACTCAGGCTGAATATATTCTCCTGCTATCAAGTCTTTCCCATCTCGTGAATAGAGTCTCTTGATATCTGCTAAAGCACCGACTAAGCGCTCGATGTCTTGGATACGGTCACCAATCGAAATATAGGCCAAGATATTACCAATATCACCAAACTCAATCTGAATGTCGTATTCATCTCGTAGGAGATCATAAACCTCGATACCTGTCAAGCCAATACCCTGAGTGTAAATTGACAACTTGGTCACATCAAAATCACAAACCGAAACACCGTCTATTAACTCTTTTGAGTAGGCATAGTAGCCACCTATGGCATTGATTTCACGACGAGCGTACTCGGATATCTCAATGACTTTCTCAAACGACTCTTTACCACGAAGGGCCAAGTTGCGACGTGAAATATCCAAACTAGCCATCAACAAGTAAGAGGCGGATGTTGACTGGGTCAGATTGATGATCTGACGAACGTACTCAGGATTCATCTGCTCCCCGATTAAAAGAAGCGAACTTTGGGTCAAACTCCCACCAGACTTATGCATGGAGACTGCTGCCATATCAGCACCTGCATCCATAGCAGAAATTGGAAGTTTATCTGTAAAATGCAAATGCGCTCCGTGGGCTTCATCTACTAAAACCATCATGCCAGCTTCATGAGCCATTTTTGTCAATCTCCTTAGGTCTGAACAGATTCCGTAGTAAGTAGGATTGTTAATCAAAATGGCCTTGGCATCTGGATGGTCCTTTATGGCCTGGGCTACTCGGTCATTTTCAAGACCTAAAGCGATACCAATCTTAGGATCTACACTCATCTCAATATAGATGGGAATGGCACCACATAGAACCAACGCATTAATAGCAGATTTGTGGACATTACGTGGCAGAATAATCTTATCTCCTGCCTTGCAGGTTGACAGAATCATAGTCTGCACCGATGAAGTTGTTCCCCCAATCATGAGAAAAGCATGGCTAGCTCCAAAAGCATCCGCCGCCAGCTCCTCTGCATCTCGAATAATCGAAATAGGATGCCCTAGATTATCCAAGGGTTTCATCGAATTGACATCAATGCCTACACATTTTTCTCCTAACAGTTCGACAAGTTCTGGATTTCCTCGTCCGCGTTTGTGACCTGGTACATCAAAGGGAACAATCCGTTTCTTGCGTAACTTCACCAAGGCCTCATAAATTGGGGCTTGGTTTTGATTTAACTCTTTCAAGACATACTCCTTTCCATATTTTTAGAACCTTATGAAAACTAAGGAACTAAAGGTTGACTCATGAAAAAAGAGCAGGTTTTCACCTGCTCTGCAATCTTCCGACGTTTTTATGTTTGTTTCTGTTGAGTATGTCTGTTCCCGATGTTTCCTAACTCTCTAGTAGCAAATATTACGTACTTTATTGATCGTTTCACAAGATGACGTGTGCTTTCACCACACTAAAAATTTATGAATTAGGACAATCGTCCTAACATCAACTTATAAAAGTAGGCTTTTAACCCTATCAATAATGTGGTTTTTCAACCACGCTTCGGCATTCAACCCTGCCTGTCCGTAGGCATTTTTTACTCGGGTTTATATTTGCTAGAAAACATCATCTCATTTTCTAAGCTTTAATAATATAACATACTTTCAACACTCTGTAAAGTACTTTTTTGAAAAAATATCTATTTTTGTTCGGAAAAATAATATTTTATATAGATTTTTATAAACTGTATAATGTGAATGCGGGTATAAAAAGAACTAGAATCTTCTAGTTCTCGGATTTTGTATTTAACGAATACTATGCTTATTCATCTTTTGTTCAAAGATAGTCGTGATAATCTGACGTAATTCTTCGCGTTCTTTTTCTGGAATTTCACCACTTGTTTGAGCTGCAGCGTAGAGTTCAGGGTGTTCAATTGAAATGCGTTTAATAGTACGTGTCGTAGCATGTTTTCTGACGAAAAATGGGATTCGCTTAATCAAGTCTTGAGGGACAAGTGCAAGAATTTTTTCAGCAGTTTCCTTGTCACTAATTTTAGACGTCGTAAGTCCCTTCTTAATCATTTCCTGTTCTTTTTCTGTAAAATCTTTTAATTCCATTCGATTAGTCCTCCTATTTTCTCTATGTTAGATTATATACCAATCCAGATAAAACTACAAATGGACTGTCTGAAAATATAAGCAATACTCTAAAGAGTGGCTTCTGGCTATTATCGATTGAAATAACCCATCAACTCATCAACAATATAAATAACAGTTCTAGAATTACTGTCATATCGTACCACTATTAAAGATTAACCCACTTATCGTTATCCATAATGAAAGGCTTAGCCAGTCCATCACCTGTATAGTCCTCGTACTTGGTGCCTAAATACTTGTAGCAATCTTCCTTACTGGCAAATTTAATCGCTTGGTAGGGCTCTTCGAATGTCAATTTCTCTACAAATAAGAAACCATCATCAGCAGGCACTAAAACACCAACGTGTCCAACAAACAGATACTCACCATCCAGATTGTCGTGCAAGACCACAGATAGCATTCGAGCTTTGTTGTTGAATTGAAACTGGGAGAAAAATTTTTCCATCTTTTCAGCGTGAACCTTGACATCTGTAGTTGATTCAGTTGGAACTCTCGAAAATAGAATATCAAATTCTTCCTTATCTTTTGCATCAAAGACCTTTCCCTTATCAATGGCATCGTTATCTAGGAAAAGCAATTGGTCATTCTTTTCAAGCTTTGGAATAGTGACTGAATTTTTCAAAAGACAATAACTATTGATACGGCAGTTGGTCCCAACAAAATCGCCCTTCTTTTGATTCCAAAGGTTGCTAATTTTCTCAACATCGTATTCTGTATGAGTAAAGGAAGTGAAATCTCCTGATAGGCCAGTTGAGCCGACAATGGTATTATAATCATTTACAAGATTAAAAAATGAATCAACACTATTTGGATCCAAATGGGCTGATAAGAGAGATTTGACCTCTTCTGTACTTACCTGATTGTTTAGATTTGTGTATGAAGCTTTCCATGGAGCTTTCGCTGAACTACTTTGTCTTTGATTCGTCCCTTCAGAAGTAGTATTTTGTTGTTGACAAGCAGCCAAGCATAAAAACAAGAAGGAACAGATTCCTAATGTGGCTAATTTTCTTGATTTCTTCATCTCTTTCTCCTTTTACAGGTTTAGTAACTAGCCTTATTATACTATATAAGTTGTGAAATAAAATATAATCTTCATCAACTAGTTTTTGAAAATCACATATCCTTTTGGAGAAATCACAAGCTGATTCTCTAATTCTTGGCAATCGCTTGCTAGTGCTACTGCTTCCTTTTCTAAAAGATAATCTTCTTTGGACTGGTTAAAAATGGCTTTGATGACTTGGTTATCGTAATTCCATTGCAAGGTTAGTACATCAGCTTTGATTTCTTGGAGGCTATACTTGCCGTGCTGAATGGTTGCTGACGCATGTTTGCGAATCTTGATTAGCTCCTTCATGAAATTCAGCATATCGTGGTCACTTGATACACGTTCCCAAGGCATACAACGACGACAATCTGGATCTGGTCCTCCGGTCAAGGCAAGCTCGGTTCCGTAATAGATGCAGGGGGTTCCCTTTTGTAAAAAGAGAAAGGCTAGGGCTGATTTAACTAGTTGAACGTCTTCATTTGCCGTCCACAAGATTCGCTCTGTATCATGCGAATCCAAGAGATTAAACATAACCTCTGAAATCTGCTGCTTGTAATACATAGATTGGCCATTGATTTCATCGATGAATTGGTCTGTCTTCTTAATTCCTCGTAAGAAATAGTCCTTGATACTATCAGATAAAGGATAATTCATAACAGCATGGAACTCATCTCCATTTAGCCAAGGGTGAGCCGTATGCCAGACTTCTCCAAGGATATAAAGATTGGGCTTTTTAGCTAAAACTGCTTTTCGACAATCCTTCCAAAACTGATGATCAATCTCATTAGCCACATCCAAACGCCAAGCATCGATATTAAACTCTTCAATCCAATAAGTCGCAACCTTTAAAAGATACTCCTTGACCTCTGGATTGGCTGTATTTAGCTTAGGCATATAGTCCTCGAAACCAAAAGCATGATAGGGTAACTCTCTCTTGTTGGCTAGTTTTTCAGTCATCACTGGAAATTGTTGAATATGGAACCAATCTTTATAAGCAGATTGCTCACCATTTTCGACAACATCTTGCCATTGAGGTGATTGCGAACCAATATGGTTAAATACAGCATCCAGCATGATTTTCATACCAAGCTGATGAGCTTTCTCGACCAGTTCCCGAAAGGTCTCCTTGTCCCCAAAATGACGGTCAATTTCAAAGTAATCTGTCGTATTGTACTTATGATTGCTCGTAGATTCAAAAATCGGACAAAGATAGAGTCCAGTAATGCCCAAGTCTTGCAAGTAATCAAGATGGTCAATAATCCCCTGTAAATCACCACCAAAGAAATCATCACTATTAGGTGTGATAGATGAATCCCAGTCTAAAGTCCCTTCTAGGTTTAATCGAGCATTTCCATTGGCAAATCTCTCAGGAAATATCTGATACCATACCGTATTTGAAACCCAGGCAGGAACCTTGCAGGCATCAATCTCATGAAGATAGGGCAACTTAAATCCATTCCCAATAGCATGAAGATTTTCTAGAGAATTTTCCACACAACCTTTATCGCCATACAAAATACTTTGGCCTTCTGTATCCTTGAGTTCAAAGAGATACTGGATACGTGCAAAGTCGACGGACACTTCAATCTGCCAATGGTCAAATAAGGCATCAGAAGTTATCTTGGCCATTTTCTTTGTATCTTGATAAAACTCCTCCATAAAGATAAAAGGGTCGCCATAATGAAAGTTAATGCTTTCAATGTCCGCTTTCTTAGTACGAATCCGAATATGAAGTTTCTTATTCTTATAAAGATAGGCGAACTCCGACTCTGGTCTGTGGTAAATAGCACTTAATTCCATCAATTTGTCTCCTGATTTACTTGGTTGCATTTGCAACGAAAACGTTTTCATAATTGTGATTTTAGTATACTACTTTCGTATTTTATTTGCAAGGTTTGCCCGTAGTTTCGAGTGGATTGTTTCTATAAATAAAAAAGCAGTCAGCCTTACAACCAACTACTTTTCAAATGATGATTCACAAATGTCTTTCCAGCCACTCTATCTTTTTAAAATCCTTATTGTTATTGTGCTCATTTCGATAAGAATCTTGGGAAGAAGCCTTGTAAATACTTAAAAACTGTTCCAAACTTGGAACGCGAAAAGTGATGTTTTCGAGATGAATCAACTCTATATCCGATTCTGAAACTCCTGCAAAATCAGGTAAAGAATCGATACTTCCGAATTCAACACTCAGACCATCTTTTTTGAATTCATGCTCATGAATATCTATTAAGGCATAGCCTAAGTGTTTCATCACTTTCATTATCTTGTCCCAGTCATAAATTCTGAGTTGATCAGGTGCTTCCCAACCTCTAGGATCACCAGGCACATGAATGTCAATGTCAGACGGCCTCCATTCTTCATTTGATCTGTATTCAAACCCCAAAGACCCCATGAGCGTCGGAGTGATTCCTACTTGGTTTAAATGAGAACAAATTGTTCGAAATTCATCAAATAGAGAATTCATTCCTCCTCCAATCGTTGATATAGAACTTAATTTCGTTGTGAATAATAAACTAATTTTTACCTTCTACTCTTTCGGTTTTGAAAATACTTCTACTCGCTGAGCTAGGACTTTGATTTCTACAGGTAGGTTATCCGATTTATCGCCGTCAACATCTGACTCCAATTCACTATCTGAAGAGATCTTAATATTACGCGCTTTGATATACTCGATATTATCATTTGCGACAACATCCCCTTTTAGTAAATCAGGAATAACGGATAATTTAGAGAATATAGAAGCATCTTTAAGAATCAAAATATTGGCATAGCCGTCTTTGTTTTCTTCAAAGATTTTCTTATCAGCGAAGTAATTTGTCAAGAGAACCAAAACATGGCTAGCTTCACCAACATAATTTCCATTTTCTGTCTCGACCTTAATGTTAAAGACCTGATCCGTCATAACAGACTTCATGGTATTTACAGCATAGGCTAAAATACCGAATTTTGTCTTGTCCTCAATCTCCACATTGTGAATCGCCTCAGGTAAAGAACCGATACTAAAGATATAACCAAAATAATTGTCATTCGCTTTACCAATATCAATCTTGTTGGTTAAGTTAAAATCGAGTTCATCTATCGCGCCATCGATGTCTTGATTGATTTCCAACAGTTTCGTAATGAGGTTACCCGTCCCACCAGGGATAATCCCTAACTTAGGAATGTAGTCTCTCTCAGCAATACCCGAAATGACTTCGTTGACAGTACCATCTCCACCAAACACAACCACTGCATCGTACTGCTCACGAGAAGCTTCCTCAGCAAAATATGTTGCATCCAGCTCCTTTTCGGTAATTTTGGTTTCCACGTGCTCAAAGTATTCTTTTGCTTTATTCTCCAGCTTTTCTTTGTAATCTAAAGCCTTTTCCCCACCAGAGGTAGGGTTGATAATTAACATTGCTTTTTTCATTGACAGTACTCCTTTAATAGTTACAAAAATTCTAGTAACTAATTATATCACTTGAGTTATGTAAACGCCATCTAAATGCTTGAAAAATCGAAACCACTAACTAGAATAGAGACGTTAATCTGTCAAATAAAACAGTCAACTTTTAAAAATTCTTTAGACTTCTGTACGATATAGAGCTCTTCATCCTCTTGAGAGACTTTTCTAAACAACTCATTCACCCTGCTCACTTCTCCTTTTAATTATCATTTTGTAACTCTTCTATTCCACAACTCTTCAAATATTGAAAAGTTTTATCATAATAATCCCTGTTTCTTGATGAATCTTCTTCTGAACCTTCAGGAACATATATAACCAATCCCTGTCTTGCTCTGGTTAACAAAACTCGATAAGCATTTTTCGTGTATCTCTGTCTTTGTTCCTGATTAACATGATTCCACTTCGTGCCTCTAAATTTAAAATAATCAAAACCTTCAGTTGTATATCTAAAATCAGCATCCCATGCTAGTATTGCATAATCAAGCTCTAAACCTTGCACTTTAAATTCAGACGCCGCCACCTCTAAATAATATGAAGAGTCAACACTCTCTTTTCCATTCAAAAACCACCCTACATGATTTATATCTGATGGAACCCATATACCTTCAGCTCGCAATCTTTTTCCTTCTGAGCTTGCTAAAAGTCCATATCTTTCTGTTCCACGAGCCTGGTCTTTCACCCATTTTTTTGCTAATTCAAAATTCCGTGTAAGAAAAATTGGATATGATTGTTCAAGTTCACAAAAGATATTTCGTGCTTCTTGTGTTCTTCCATCTAACAACAATTTCACAAAAAGAGCTAATTTTTCGCTTCTAAACGAGCGTAACGAAATCCCTAAATGTAAATCGGAAATTCGATGATAGTCTCGTCCATGCAATAATGTTACGATATCTGAATTTCCAACGTATTCTGTATCTGTAATTTTATCCGAAAGATATATCTTCCAATCTGGATAATTATCTGCCAAAGTTTCAAACCAATCTTTAATTCCTGCTTCTCCGTTATAAATTTCTTGTCCCCCACCCACAAGACAAACTATAACAGCCCAATCTCTATGTCGATCCATAATACTTATCAAAAAATCAGGTTCTGACTGATTAAAATCGGGGATTCCTTTTTTCCGCTTCATAAAATCAGTGAGTGACTTTTTGTTCCATGCTCTTTGAGCCTCATCAAAAATTGCTACCTTCTCTACTGGTGCCATATTCGTACTCAAAGCTTCATCTCTGAACTTATGAATAATTTGAATGAAGGCTTTCGTTTCTCGAAGGGCACTTTTCTTAGTTATGCCTTCTCTCTCTGCACGATCTATTGCGAGCGCATTTTGCAAAACATCAACCAGTGGACCATTTCCTGAAAGAAAAACAGCATGTTCATCTTCATTAAAATGATGACGTTCGTTTGCTATATTCAAGCCAGCAAGTGTTTTTCCAGCACCAGGGACTCCTGTAACAAAACATATAGCTTTCTCGTTGTTTATCTTACACTGATCAATTATATTAGAAATTGCCTCTGTTGTTATCGTTAAATTCTTTGCACCAGCATCATTCCTAGAAATATCTTCAACACCATGTTTTCTATACAATGCTTGCGCAGCTTCAATGATGGTCGGTGTAGGAGCGTATCTTGAATTTATCCACTCCAGTGCAGATAATGACGTATCATTAATTATCGAAATAGTTTTTCGAATAGTACTGCCAATATTGTCTTCATTACAAAAAAGAGTGTTATAAATATTATCTGCCATACAGTAATATTCATTCTGTTTCTCTGCCGCCTTCGTTGAAACATTGATCGGAACAAGATATCTTGCCCTACTTTTATCATGAAAGTATTTCAAATCCAATGCATAATCCATCACCTGATCTGTGGTAGTTTTCTTGTACTCTTTATCTCCCACTTTAAACTCTAGGAGAAAAATAATCCCCTCTATTATGCATATCACATCTACTCTGTGTCCCATTCTTGGTATAGTATATTCG
Source organism: Streptococcus sp. NM (assembly GCF_003390135.1). Classification (GTDB taxonomy): domain Bacteria; phylum Bacillota; class Bacilli; order Lactobacillales; family Streptococcaceae; genus Streptococcus. The sequence continues at coordinate 633,615 of NZ_QUOS01000001.1, read as the reverse complement.
AAAATAATGTCACCTTGAGAAAATTTGACTAATTGTTCCTTTAAAATTTGAATCTCCGATCTCCAAGCCATCTTTTGGAGATCGGTAGTCTCAAACTCGTCATTAATCAATAATTGACCGAGAACAGACTCATCATCCTCTAATATAAAGTTGGTTATAGAATTAAAATAGTATGCTCTTCGGCTCATAAGTATCTCCTTAGTTCTTTGATAATGCTTTATTAAGCTGGTTAGCTAATTTCTTTGCTATAGCTTTTGCCATTATAGGCGGCACCGCATTTCCCACCTGCTGATATTGCTTATCCTTTGTTCCACAAAAAATGAAACTATCCGGAAAGGTCTGCAAACGAGCTGCTTCTCTTATACTTACTGCTCTGTCTTTTGTAGGATGCACCCACATTGATTTACGCACATTGACAACGGTACCGGACGGCTCATCGTATTTTAAACGAAGATAGATCGTGTTCTGGGTTCTTGTAACATCTGTATAAGTGTTTGTTTTCATTTCATCAGATAAGGAATGAAAATTTTGTCCCTGATCTAACGCTTTAAAACGCTCCATAGCTGTTGGTGTCGTTTTCGTTATAATATGATTATGCAATATCTTAGAATCACGAAGTGCCTGAGCCAAATCACTTAAATCAGTTTTAGCTTGTAGCTTTATGCCATTTTTATCATCAGATACATTATAGACCGGCTCAATATCTTCTAAATCTTTAATCGCGTCCGCAACTGTCCTATATGGACTATCTTTAAATTTTCCTTCCGGAAGTTTCACTTCATCAGTAATATCTTTACGAATACCCATTACTACAAAACGCATTCTTTTTTGCGGAGCTCCAAATTGAGTTGCAGAAAGAACATCTGCCGAAATTGCATATCCGTCGTCATCATTGGTCCCCTTTAGCTTTGCCTTTAAATAATCAAAAACTGCATATGAACGTATATTAGCTATCAGTCCTTTATTGTCGGTATAGCTATCGACCACAATATCGTTTTCAAATATTTCCTGCGCCTTACTTATCATTCTTTGGTACATAATTGCCGGTTCAATTAGTGTCTTGATCTGAGATTCTTTTATTTTTCCAGCGTAATAATCCAGCATTGCATTAAACGCAACATTATCAGCGTTGATAATGAAATCATCTTCATTTCGCTCGGTGTGCTTTTCTGATATTTGTATCAAACGCGGTCTGTGCTTTTCCAATACATCTTTAAATTTGGTTACATTCTTAGACGCTTTATAGATGACGTTCAATTCGAGATAATCAAAATCATCCCATTTATATCGAGCAATTTCTTGCTCAGACTGCACAACATTAATCGCCCCATCAAACATAAACTCAGCATCCAGTAAAGCCAACTCCGTATTAGCAGTTTCAATCACATTACTATCCACTAATTCTAGGTCATCCTCACATAAGTAGAATCTATGAACATCTGATCTAAGCATACTCACATTTTCCATTACAAATGCCTTAGGTTTTAGTTCTAAGATTGCTCTAATATACTGTTTCACCAGGGAATTATTCTGGCTTATTGCATGATTTTTTTGCCTATTTGCATTAGAAAAACCCTGACAAGGTGGTCCTCCAATTACTACATCAATATCGCCATATTTTTCTTTTATTTCTGTATAGTTAGCATCTCTAACATCACCAAATACATCTACTCCCGGATGATTTTTCTTATATGTTTCCTGCATTGCAGGATTAAATTCATATGCAACTTTTATATCAAAGTTCTTTGTTTGTATAAATCCCAGGCTCAATCCCCCGGCACCAGCAAACAAATCTATTGTATTAAACATAGTTCCTCCATATTACGCTTCAATATTAAAGCCTTCTTCGGAGGCTTTGCGTAGCAATGCAAGTAATCGTTTGCATTGATAGGTGTTTGGTATTTTATCAGGCATTTTACATGCAATCGTTAATGCAGACACATCCGTTGGTGTAACCATATGATTTCTAACTACAAACTCTGAGAGTCGCATCCACATTTCTACAGGATGATTAACCACCGTCGTCTGAGCCTGTATTTCATTTACGACTTTCTGCTCCTTCTTAGCAGATTTCTGTGCCGCCTTCTGTTCATCAATAGTAATTAAACAATTTTCAATATCTTTAGGAATATCTAAATGTATTTTCTTCACATCTTCCCAACAATCATTTCTCTTACACCACTGAGTAACGTTTGCGACTTTTCTTGACGGATCAGTTATTCGTAGAAGGACCAACTCTGCCAATGCTATTAAAACTGTACCCACTTGTTCAGGCACACTCTGCCTATTCCATATCAACATCAAATCAAGTTCTTGTCCTTGATATTGGCTATGTAACAATCTTCTAAATTGTGCCAATGTATAATATATGATATTTGCACGGTATCCACCCTCGTACCAAGGCTGTTTTGGTATAGTCTTCTCTAAATATTGGAACAAAAGAATCAAGGCTGCAGTAGTTTGGAAATATCTCTCATTAAACTGTTCCTCATTTGCATTCCATTGCTCATCAATGTACTCTGCAAACGAATTAAAATTGGTCTGCGCACCCTTACTTACAACCTGAGGGAATCCTCTCCATGTATTCTGAACCTTTGCAAGATCTGTTTTCTTAATTACCTTATTTTTAGGATGTTGCAACTCAAATTGTTTTTTCTTGGCAGGTGTCAAGCGCATTTGTTCTTGCAGATATTGTCCTCTTGCTCTTTCATAAAACCATTTCGTTTCATACTGTGCGCCTTCTGATGCCGGTGCAAATAAGTGTCTTGATATTTGTTCCATACGACGATGAAATGGATGAGATGCAAAAAAGTCTGCATCACTAACCTTATTCTGACTGTTTGATGATCTAGAAATATTTCTGATCAACTCGTCTGACTCTTCTGGTGTTGATTCATCAATTGAAGTCAATTTCATTTGCACAAAAATAGATGACAAATCTGCTTTGTCTTTATATCTTGCATTTGAAATAGAGGCCGTTGTCTGTCCACCATTAATAATCTGAAAATCTCTAACAAATGTGATAAATCTTCCATGGTTTGTATCCTCTATCTCAACATCCATTGCAGTTGCTGATATACCGTTATTAAACGCAAAAAACATCTGCGGATTGTTCAAGATAGTACCTCTTATTTTCTTATTGACCGCCACTTTAGTAGATAAGAATGATCTGACATTTCCCTCCAAAAGTTTACTTCCATACTTGTCATATATATCAGCCAAAACAGTTCCAGGAATTACTCCCAGATAGCTACTGTACTGTTCTGTAGACGCTGAGCTAGCTTCTATACACGGAATACCTTCACCACAATATTCCTTAAAGTCAATCTCAATAATCTGACGGCCTTGCTCTGAACAACAGACTCTGAACAAACGATCAATATCCCATATCTGACCTTCTACCGGAATAGAATTATAGTCATCAATTTCTACGGTCTTTATAGCAGCACTCATATCTGCATCGGTAAATACAAGAAAACGATATTTACGAATCGCCTTTTTGTTGTACCTTAAAAGGTCTACTAAGTCTGCACATGGTGTACTCATCTCTATTTCTTGATATAAATTAGTTGTCAATGCTGCATCAAGAAATTTCATAAGCAAGCCAAAATCCTTATTCGCAGCGGTTCCGGTAAGTCGGCGTTCCAAATCATTACCATCAAAATCCGCAATAATAAGATTCATCGTATTATCGAATTCATCGTATACATAACCGTCTACTCTATAATTACTACGCCCACTTTTACCTTTATAAAAAGACGGTGTGAAATCTGATAACGCCTCAGCATCAATTAGATACTGCGCCATATTATCTACAAAGGATGCACATGACCCTTCTCCTGTAACTGCTGCAGCAGTTTTTATACTCTCTATAAAATCTTTTTTAAATTCGGTAGAATCCATGCTAACATCCTCCCATTTTCGTTACTTTTCCCAGCTTTTTATGCTAGGGATATCTATCTGATAAACAGCATTCGTTATTTCTGTCGGAACATCAACTCTCCGTATTCTCGGAAATGATTCATTTACAGTGTATACTTGCTTTGATGACACACTAAAATGCTGTTTATCATATTCTTTCATGTCAATATAACCTGCAGCGCCAAGTTTTAATATTAGCTCATCTGGATTTTCGCCGTGTCGTGAAATCAACTCTATTACCTCATGAACCAATCCATATAACGTGAATGATTTTGGTTGATCCGGTGCACATTTATCGATACGATAAATAACCAATTCTCCTTCATCATTTCTATCTAATTGCTCAACAGAAGAAATTGATATTTCTGAAGATGAAGCACCTGTAGATTTAATCTCATGCCAACAATCTGCATATACAAAATCTTGATCTGCTCCTTCTGAACCAACCCAGCCTGCTAAAGCAACAGACGGTAGCATTCCATTTTCTATCTTTTCCTGCAGGAACAACAACTCTCCAATGAGACCTTTCTGTGTATTACTACCTAATACCGCATTGCTTTTATGGTCTAATAGTTTTAACCATGCGTTATATCTGCGCAATACCTTAAGCAATGCAATATCATCAGTTTCTACATTGGAATACTCGATAATATCTCCTGCCATTGTTATGAAAACATCTTCCTGTTTTCGATCCATCAATGTAAAGGAAATTGCATATTTTCCATCCTTCCTCTGATTACATGAAGCATCGATACATTTTGACGAATCTATTTTTTTAATTGCCTTTTGGCTCACTATTACGACAGACTTATGCTCCGGCGTTGCATATCGAACATACCACTCAAGCGGATGCTTTACAGATAATTTCAATGCTCCGCCAGAATAGTAATTAATAGTATTCCACTTTTCTCTTAATTCATTTTCTTTACCACTCATTACATATCCTCATCGTCATCATAATTGTCATAAACGTCCACCCAATTTCGCAACTCAATTAAGTTAACCTTATAATTTGCAGTTTCAGTGGAGCCACTAGTGTTAGGGAATCCCACTCCTAACGCAAATAAAAATTCAGGTAAATCTTTATTCTCAGACTTTGAATAGTCGGCTTGTATTATATGTAGCATTAAAATAGGATCTCTGTTGGCTATCAAATACGCTTTGTCCGGAATATTTTTCTTATTCTCATTTCCTGGTATGTTTCTATATGCTTCTTCCGCATATTGAATCTCTTTTTTCGTTAATCCAATTCGTGTGCATCCACCAGCTCCAACACGTAACTTAGTACCACTCACACTGATCATTTTCCTATCAGCTAAAATTTTTCTTTTTTCTGTCCCTTCGATCTCTAATATTTCTTCACCACACTGCAACGTCTCATCGTATGGAATACCAGTTCCAGATTTTATCAATACTACATCCCATCCATCGCTCCAACGATGACTCTCTATAAATTCCGCAAGTGCCCTACCATTGAAACTCAAATGCCATGGATTTGTCTCGAAATCTAACAATAATTGAGCAATATTATCCCCAGGAACATTTTTCCAGTAATAATGTCCTCTCGTACGCTCTTCATCAAAAAATCTATCTCCAATACTACTCAATGAATTTACAAAATTCTTGAATGCTGTCTCATTTGAAGCCAAAATGTTTTTTAATGCCTTTAATCTAGGTGTCTCAAGTAAATTACCAGAGACTGTAACAGGACACGTCAAATTAGTTGCTGTACGCATTTTGTTTCGCGCGGTCACGATTAATGCGCCAGGATCTTGTCGAACTTTCAGTCCAAAGTCTCTAGGAGTTTGATTCGCGTTTCTCATTTTCGAGATTTCTTCCTTAAGTTCAGCTGTTGCTCTAGTAATTTGTCCGTACCAATCGATTGCTTCTGGTGTCATCCATACCTTTGCAACATCTTCGTAATTTGGTCTATATCCGAACCAACGCCCCATCTGCAACAAAGTATCATACATCTTTGTATTACGATGGAAATATGTTACGCCAAGCCCCTCTAACGTCAAACCTCTAGACATACTATTTCCACCTACTGCAATCACTCGTAAACCATCATTTTTATGATTAAAATAGTCTAAGCTTGCAGCACCAGTTTTCATATTTACCGCACGAACTTCAATAGGGGAAATTGCCTTATGCAAATAATTTTTAAGCAAGTTTTCCCATTCTATTCCCACAATTCCGCTCAAATGGTACTTGTCCCAAACAACATGCATTGCTTTTATGTTTCTGATTTTTTCACTTTGAGAAAGTGGTAATTTAGCATAGTTTCTAACATCCGATTTTACCAGATCTAACCAAACATTCAGCATTTCTTGTATCTGATTTTGAACATTGGTATAAAGGCTTATATGTACCATCATAGATCTATGTTCTGTAAGATCACCTCTATAGTCACGAATTGCATTTAGCAACAAGAAATAATATGCGGCTTCATATAGATCCCCTGGTAAATCTTCTACCACAAAGTCTTTTTTATGTTTCGGAGGGAAGCACGCTTCTAACTCTTCTATATCAATCTCTTGGAGCATGTGATCGCTATCAGAATTTTCACCAAATATCCTATCCGCGCCAATATAATTAGTAGGAGCAGACAGCGCATAAATAAAATCAGCTGGAAAGAGATCATCGTCTTTTTCCGGATCAATAAAAATATTTGCAAAAGGCGTTGCTGTAATACCTAAATAAGTAGTTTTACTGAATAAATTCAATAAACGTCTGATACAGTCATTAATTGCAGCAGGCTGAGAATCTTCGTCTTTCGTATTAACTGATGCGTTGTCAGCCTCATCATCAATTAGCATAAGCGGAAGATCAATCTGTCCGGCGGCATTTTGCGTATTATTATCTGACAGCCACTTGATTAAGTTATTCAAAATCCTTTTATTCTTCTTCACCACTAAAATAACAGGACAATTAACATTTTCGATGCCCAAATTATTGTTTCTCAGAATACCGCTATCAAAATCTTTAGTTACAGAAGTAAACGCAACGATTTTTTTATCTGCTCCATATCTTCCTACTCCGACCGGCTGATTCTTTATACCCTGTTCAGCTTTAGGATCCAGATAATATTCGCTCTTTCTTCCGGTGCATTCGGCATCTAATCTTTCCTGTGTTTGCTTACGTAAGTTCTCCTGCATACCAGCTAAAACAATAATAATTCGATAACCAGTATCTGCTGCTTTATTGCAAATAGCTGTGTAATTAGCTGTTTTACCAGACTGCACGTCACCAAGCACCAGCCCTTTTATTGCAAAATGATCTTCTGATGGATCGCCACATAAATCTAATATTTCATCAGAAACTTTTCCTAGATTTGTTGTAACTCTTGGATTCCAATGTTTAATTTCTTCCAGGTACTTCTTGTATCTATTCCAAAAGAAGAAATCGAAATCTGCTCTCTTAGAAGGCAACCAGGACTGATGCCCGTTATTACGATCGTTAATATATACTCCTACATCCATCCGGATGACTAATGATTGCTTGAGTCTAGAAATAATCTCTGTGAATTCATCATCTGAAACCGGCATAATAGGTGCATTTGTATTTCTTAACAACGTTGCTTTCTCCAAAAATTCATCTTCTGTAGGTGGAACTTCCTTATAAAGATTGTTAACAACTGCGGAAATTAAACTTTCTAATTGTTCGACATTTGGATTAATCATTTTTCAAAATCTCCTCCTTAAGTTTCTCTACTATATCAAGATGTGACGAATATGGATCAATACAAGCAATGGCATCAAGCAGATTACATTTTTCTTGCTTGTCAGCACACATCGTAATCATTTCCTGTAGTGATTTTACTATTTCTCCATCTGACTGCTCATTATCATTGATAATTTGCTCATCATTATTCAAATCCACATATAATTGATTAAGTGGCAATCCCATCTCAATCTGTTGCAACAATGCATTTAATGACACCTCTATATCGGGATATGCTTTAATTATTTGTTGTACAAGAGGATGCTCGCGATTAACTTCATAATAAAATCCGCCTTGCTTATTTTTCATGCGATTCCACACGTGGGTTTCGGTATCACTTACCTCTTTTTTTCCTCTAAAGGTCCAAGTTCTTTTACTCCTCTCAGCAATTTGATTAATAATTACCTCCAAGTTCTTTTTAACTTCTGCTGGAGGTGATGCGGATGATTTCTTTATGTCTAAAGTCCACAGATGATCTAACGTGTTTGGAATATCAACACGAATTCTGGCAAGTTTTGATAAATCTCCTTTCCGCATCATTCTGAACCAAGTACCCCAAACTAACAATCTTTTGTTTCTATATATATAAAAACCTTGTTGTTTTCGTAGTCCATCTTTACCCCCAAGTAATTTTATTTCTCCAGATGACAGATTAGATATGTGAGGAAGTACATAAGGTCGAACTAATATCTTATTTCCATGAATAACTAATGTTTCATCATCCATAACTTGAACACTTTTCTCAGATAAAAACGGATCTATTCCTTTGATATTTTCGCCATTAATTGAAATTTTAAGTTTTGTGATACCTGATTCACCTGCTAAGTAACGATGGTAAACAAGAGAAAGATGATCTCTGACATGGTCAATATTTCGACCTAACGATAGTTCAAAATTAAACTCTCCAGCCTTCAAACGATCTAATTTTTGCCATACCACCAATGTACCAGATTCGTTTTTTACCAATTTGTCAATTTGAGGTATACACCAAATATCTTCTTCTTCCAAAACATTTAAAGACCAATCACCGACTTCGGAAACATGATCTATATCCCATTGACGTCCAACTATATACCTCCCTTGCTTAGAGATAACAGTAAGACATCTACATTGTGATAACGATGCTGTTTTTAACCCTAAACCAAAACGGCCTAAATCTTTTTCACTTCTCTCTTCTATTGGATTCTTACTCCCATATTGCATAGCAACATCAATTTCTTCCTCTGTCATTCCCTTACCATTATCAAGAATTGTAATATATGCATCGTCTATTGGAAAAAAATTAATAATAACATCTTTTGCATTTGCCGCAATACTGTTATCAATAATATCAGCCACTGCTGTCTCAAGTGAATATCCAATTGCTCTAGTTGACTCTATTAAAGTAGGGGCATATGGTGGTAAATTTTTTGTTCTCATTTTTAATTCCTTTATCAATCATTCTTATAGATAACTTTTTATCGATTATCTACGTTGTCGTCTAATAAAACATCTTTAACAACCAATGATATTTAGTTATCTCAGATCAAAAAGTAAAGATCACTCATAAGTAAATCTATATTAACATCTATAGTTCTATCTCACCTTACTATTGGTGTTGAACTAATAGCAACTTTCTTCTTAAGATCAGTTATATTTGTACCTATGTTACCATTGCTATTATAGATGATGTTACCAATGAAAAAGTTTCAGATTTAATCCACTTTACTCTTTATATTTTTCTTAGCATTCTTTAATAAAATTTGTTTGCAGAGTTCAAAGCTCTAATGGAGCTTTGAAGCGTCTCGCCTAGAAATGTAAAAGTGAAATATTTAGCTGAGCTTTATCTTCAAAGATATATACTCACAAGGAACTTTTGTTGACTATTGCATTTCTTCCAGCTCTTCTTCCATATATCCCTCTACATCTTCAATTTCTACAAACATTGGATCTAGGTGACACAAGAAGTGCCAATCTTTGATTCCTTTTTTCTATAGAGAATCGCTTCGCCATCTTCACTTCCGAAATAGCTTCTATCCACTTCATACCCTTTGCTTTCTAAGAAAGCTTTTGCCTTGTGGAAGTTTTTTTCTCTTGCTTCGATATAGGCTATCACTTCATAGTTATTGATGACATACGCATCTACTTTTGTAGCGCCTTCGATTAATTTATTGTTTTTAAGGGACAGATTCGAAATTTCTTTCCAAATGATCTCAACATTTTTCTCAGGGTCAAACGAAAATCTAGATAAAGGGACAATATTTCCATTGAAGACAATTTCCATATAATCCGGCAAGTGTTTAGGATTAACATACTCTACTTCAAAACCATCTTCATTTTCTAGAGTATATCCAGGGATTTGAGCTACAAAGGCTTTCCCTTCTTCTAAAGTCTCAAATACGACTAAATCCTTTGAATAATTGTTTTGGTACAATTCTAATAAATACATCATTAATCCTTCCGATATTTGAAAAACCAACCAAGATTTAAGCAACTTACAACCTAATTATCTATCCTTAGTATACACATGTATTACATAACGAAGATATTTAACTAAAGATTATCCAGGATCTACATCTATAGAAGTTAATTTGTAACCATCCTCGTTGTATAAAAATTCTAATTGTAGGGTTAAATCTACTAATTCAGAATTAGAGGTCATCTCATATTCAGCAGCAAAGCCAGTTTGATCATTAAATTCATAAACTTGTAGTTGAGAATACTCATAATTCGGATGGAAATTACATTCTATACCATATTCATCAATTTTATCAAAATCATTTAATTGTAATGAATCGTAAATATATTCTAGTAACTCTCTTACATCATCAACTTCTGAACCATCAACACAATCCATAATCTCACTATAATTATTTAGATGAATTGCTCTTAAAATCTTTTTAAGTACTTCAATTACTTTTTCTTCATTTTTGCATTTTTCTTTGTACTCAAAATCATCGAATACTCCCATGATAATACTTCCTTTTTTTGTAATCAACTTTAAATCTTATGAATATTAAAAATGTTTCACTAACAAGCTTACACATTCAACGGTTCGGAATTACCGTATCATCCGTGAAAAAACAATCCTCAAGAAATAAAGGAAAATCCTTCGTTTTGATATTGTTCCATTCGTAAACAGAGTCTACAATGTCTCCAACTATTGCACCTAGCATTCGTTTCCTCCTTATGGCATATCAGATTCGTTAAACATTTCTAATGAATCACTCTTTAAAAACAGTGCCACTAAATCAATCCACTCTTGAGGCAGGTAAGCTGACAAATAGCCGTGATTATAGCCCTTTGCTTCATACAAAATTGTATTTGCATGTAGCTGATGAAATAATTTCGCTGAGACTTTCACACAGTTCAATTCTTTTTCACCATAGATATACAGAACATGAGCCTTGCTAGCAGAAATCATATCTTTCAGCTTGTAATGCCCCATATAGTTTTTGTAAATGGTCACCAATGTTTTGACAGGCGTCCTTGGCAGATCTTCCAAATAATAAGCTTTTATTTCCTCTGGATAAGCCAGTTTAGGATAGAGTTTATTCATCATGCTTAACTGAAGTTTGCAAGAGAATTTATTGAACATCAGTTTACCAAATAGAGACACTAGAAAGATGCTGATTTTAGCTAACCTTGGTTGAGGAATACAGAGGCTTCCGTCTATAATGGCCTTCTCAGCAATTTCACTATCTAAAGATAAAAGCTCCATGGCAATTTGACCACCAAGTGAAACACCACCGATTGAAAACAATTTCCCACCACAGTTTGCTTTGATATAGTCTAGAATCTCCAAAGCCGAATCTTCAGTAGAAACATAATCAAGTTGATATTCCTCGCCGTGGCCATTCAAAGTGGGTAGAATAATACGGTATTTTTCTGACAAGATACGTGCTTGACGAAGATAATTCCACCAAGAACTGCCGCCACCGTGTATTAGTAAGATAGGAGGTAAGTTCTTATCCCCAAATTCATGGAATTTCATGTTTAAACTCCTTACTGTAGGACTTTCACTAGCTACATCCTTGTTTAATCAGTTTGAATAAGCAGTGATACCGCCTCAACGTATGTTAATATTCTTCTTTTATACTAATAAACAAAAGGCAATGAAAATCATTTTAAAATGATACTGTGGAACGGAAAGATTTTCGCAACTTCAAAAGAAACGACATTCATCACTCCACTTTAAATTATAATAGATAATTCTCTAACATAGATCATCTAATTAGCAAATCGTTACTTTCAATAATTGATATACTAATCTAAAGTTAAAATTACTTTTCCTTACTAATTCTACTACTAGCCAATATCGTATAAATCAAATAACCAATAAAAATGATAATAAAAATAAGATTAATTTTTAACACAAAATAGAGATTTAACAAATTTGCGAATGCATGAAATAATACACAGTATCCCACAGATTTGGTTTGATGGTAAAGAAGCCCTAAAACAAAACTTAAAAATAATGTATATATAAAAAATAAAATAAAAGGAAATCCTTGATGACTTTCTCCAACTATAAACCATAAAGGCAGATGCCATATTCCCCAAATTGATCCTACAATCAAATTAGATTGCCAATAAGTATATTTTTTATCAAGTAATGGTTGTAATATTCCTCTCCATCCTAATTCTTCATGTCCACCACCAAAAAAAATTAGTTGTATAAAGAATAATGGCATCAGATAAATTGATACTCCGTTTAATTCTAAGGAAGATACAGAGAATAGTATCAAAATTGCTAACAAATGAATAATGAAGTAAATACTACTATTTTTTCTTTTATTAAATACAAAATGTTTAAATTTTATATTATTCCTTTTCAAATAAAAGCCACTTGCAATAGCTGGACCAAGTGCACCTACTATATGTAACATTCTCCCTATAAATGTTTCTAATCCCAAAATATGAGATTGAGTAAATATGGCAAAAAGTCCCCAAGCTATATAAGTAATTCCAAATGTACAATAAAGATAATTTTTTAAATTCTTTTTGTCAATTTCTGTCATTTTATCTTCCTTATTTTTATTATTTTATATGTAATATTTGTTACTGCTTCTTAGTTACTCTCGATTATAACTACCTATATTCTATCATAAAAAACAAAAAAAGCCTTACAATCAAGGCTTTTGATTATCCCTTTCGTTACAAGGTTTCTAGGCTTTTACCAGCAAAGCTACACACTCCACATGATGCGTTTGCGGAAATAAATCAACCGGCTGGACTTTCTTCAGTTCATATCCTAACTCTTGGTAGAGTTTGATATCACGCGCCATGGTTGCGACATTGCAGGAGATATAAGCAATGCGGTCTGCCCCTGTTTGACTGCTTGCCTTGATAAAGCTTTCCGTGAGGCCTTTTCTTGGTGGGTCCACTAGGATAAGGCTTGGTTGAATACCTTCCTTGAGCCAATTCTTCATGGCATTTTCAGCTGTGTCACAAACATAGTGGGCATTTGAAATATTGTTCAGCTGAGCATTCTTTTTGCTATTCTCAACCGCTTTTGGAATAACCTCTACACCATAAACTTCCTTAACGTGTTTCGCAACAGAGAGGCCAATCGTCCCGATACCAGAATAGGCATCAATGACCACATCATCTTCTTTTAATTCAGCAAAGTCAATGGCTGTTTGATAGAGCTTCTCCGCCATTTCAGTATTGACTTGGTAAAAAGCGGGTCCAGCGATTTGGTAGTCATTTCCCAACATCTGGTCAGTGATAAAGTCTTGTCCATAAAGTGTGCGCCATTCCTTACCAAAAATAGCATTAGTGTTCTGGTCATTGATATTTTGCATAACAGACACAATCTCTGGGAACTGCTTGATTAGTTGTTCAATCAATTGCTCCACTCGAAAAACTTTAGGACGAGTTGTTACCAAAATAACCATGATTTGTCCTGAATAGTGTCCGCGACGTACCACAAGATTACGAATCAAGCCAGATTGTTCCTTTTCATCATAAGGTTTCAGGTCATAACGACGGAGCAAGTCTCGTAGGGCTATTACTACCTCATCAATCACAGGATCTTGGATAAAGAAATCTTCTAGAGGCATGAGGTCATGAGAATTCTTACGAAAAAATCCAGTTTCCAAGACACCATTTACTCGACGAACAGGGACCTGTGCCTTGTTGCGGTACTTGACTGGATTTTCCATACCAAGCGTTTCAGCAACCTCTACATCTGCAATTCCAGCAATCTTGTATAGACTGTCCTTAACCTGCTTGGTTTTAAACTTGAGCTGTTCTGGATAGGCAAGATGACCCAAATCCGCGATTCCTGAACGCAGGTAATCCAAATCTAGATCTTGATTACGGTGTGGTGATTGAACAAGGTATTCTTCAACTTTACCAAAGCCAATCTTTTTATTAACCTTGAGAACTCGCATGAGGATTTTTTCACTCGGTAAAGCATTCTCTACAAAAAAAACCAAACCATCCACCTTGGCCACCCCTGCACCTTCGTGGGTCAAATCAACAATTTCAACTTCTACAATATCATTTTTCTTTAACATTCTATTCTCTTTCTATTGGCCGACAAAAAAGACGGCAACATTACGGTTACCATCTATTATACCATGATTTTTCTTAAGAACCAAAACTCTTGAAGAAGTTGACAATGGCTTGCCAGAGAGAGCTTAAGAAGTTCCCACCGTCCTCTAACGCCTTATCTGTATCAAAGTTAAGGTTGATATTTTTAAAACTGTCTCCAGCTTGTGATACGATACTTTGTTTAAGGTCATTTAGGGTTTTAGTGAAGTCTGCATTGCTGAGGATATCACTCTTCGATAGATTCAAAGCAAAATTGATAATGATATTGATTTGGTTTCCTGTTATAACCTGATCCAGTTTATAATTTTTTAAGGTATCTTCAACGATTTTACGGACATCTTCCTCCGTCAGATTTCCCTTGCTTTCTTTAGCTTTGGCGAGTCCTGACTTGATATCAGCTAGGGCAACGTTTAATTTATTAGCATCATAGCCTGACTTGTCCTTGTTTTCAGCATTGATATCTGACAAAGCCTTCAACTCTTCTTGAGCCAGGTCTTTATTGGCTTGCGGCACCTTGGCTCCATTAGCTTCTAGCGAATAGTAGATACCTGCTAAAGCACTCTCACCTGTAACTGGAATAGGAGCTGCTACAGTGATTTTGGCGTGTTCCACACCCAAGGTTACTGCTGCATTTCGGTACATATCCTGAGTCACCTTAGTGATGTTTTCAGGTGTTTCAATCTTGACCTCAAGTGGCGACTTGTCACCTAGTTTTTGAATTTTGGCTGATGAATACAACTGTAAACTAGAGTCATTGGCCACATTCATAATCTTAGAATAGACATCAGGTGTCATGGTCTTGAGTTCTTTGGTGTCTGTTGAGGCATTGTAGCCTAGTTTTTTAAGGGTTTGATTTTTTTGATCTTCAGACAATGATGAACCTAGGACATATTCAGGTTGGACATAGGTTTCATCGATGACTTTTTGAACATCAGTTGCTGCATGGGCGCTATTCATAGATGTTACTGCCCACAAGACCGCAGCACTAGTCAGAAAGAGTTTCTTTCTCATAGGGATTTTCCTCCTTTACCTTTCTAGAGTAATATATCTATCTTAAAGAAAACTTATAACAAAAACACCTGGTCTAGCCAGATGTCGAAAAGAGAGTGAAACATTTGATGATGTAAAGGTTGAGTTGCACCTGTCTAGAATAATAATAGTTTCCTCCATTTACATAGAGTTCAGCACCGTGAAAAACGGAAATGGGGTGAATATAACTATAAGTCTTTCCAGTGGTATTACCAAGCAAGGGGGCAACAGTCTCACGAGAATACTGTTTAGCCAGTGCTAGGGTGTTTTCCTTGCCATTTTGGGCAATAAAATCGATATAGGCAGGTCCAAAATTATAGGCTTGAACAGCTGTCCATACATCAACACCCTTCTTCTGCGCTAGATAGAGATTGTCTGTCAGAGTTTGAACACCTTGCCGAATGCTAGAGGCATTATCATTGATAGTGTTGGTAGAACCACTTGCAGACTCACTAGACTGCATAACATCGCCTTCTTTTCCTTTTGTTTCAGTATAAATCATAGCGAGCACAAGCTCTTCGTTTGCTGGTGTGTCTTTTTCACTCAAGATTTCTCGCACCATGGGTTGATAGGTCATGACTTGCTTGACATCTTGGTGAACGCGGTAAGCTTTATAGCCAGCAAAAAGGAAGACTGCTAGTACAAGCACTCTTCGAATTCGTTTAAACATTATTTACTTTGGATATCCTCGATATTTTTGATTAAGATAGAGTAGGTTCCATTGTCGTTTTGGATAAATTCAACAGACTCAGCGTCTTGATAGACGTTATTGGGAACGATGAGCTCAATTCCATTTGACAAGGAGAGTTTTTGGTTTTCAAATTTTTTAAGCTGACGACTGGCATCAATTTCATCAAATTGAACAGGCTCTGGTACAGCTTCCTTGACTTGGTCAATAAAGCTCAAACGAGCCGTCAGATTATTGTCAAAAAGGTCGTTGGCCAATTTTTCAGGTGACAATTCATTGCTTTCTTCTAGATTATTGAAAATCGCTGATTTGACCTTGGATTGAAATTGAAAATCATCTGTGTTAAAAGTCTCAGCAATTCTCTGGGCCATTTTTTCTAGTTCTTTGATAGATTTCTTTGGTGAAATCTTAGGGGCTACGGCAAGGAGATTATCTGAAAAATAGTTCAAAAAAGTCCCGTTATACTTGATGCGTTTTTCAATCAGATGGTACTTGCGACTCTGAAGATTGACCACCAAGGCTTCGTCAGCACCCGTTCCAAATCCAGGCAGGTTATTCTGAGTCAGCTTGATTGGATTATCAACTTCTCCTCCGAGGTGAGTCAAGGTCTCCCGCAGGGCAATTCTCAAGAAAGCGAAATGTTCCACTCCTTCTTTAGAAAATTGTACAAAAATCAAGTCATTGGTCTTGAGATTTTCTGAAATACTGAACTCCTCTTTCCAGAGATTAGCCAGTGTTACTGATGTCTCCAACAAATCATCTGTGATGTGATTGAAGAAGGGATTTTCTTCTTCGAAAATCCCAGTCTTGGCTTCATCTGAATACACACGTTCAATTTTTTTACGCAGATATTCTTCGATTTTTGGAGTAATATTGAGAAACTTATCCGCTAGAAATAGCTCGGTATCATCCGGGCTAAACTGATGAATAATAGCTTTCTTAATATAAATGTCCATAAAAGTTTTAGTCCTCGTATAATGGGAAAGCATCTGTCAATTCTTTGACTGCACTTCTCACTTCTTCTAAGACAGCCTCATTTTCTGCATTCTTGAGGGTTTTAATGATGAGTTCAGCCACTTTTCGACTTTCTTCTTCACCAAATCCACGTGCAGTAATGGCTGCTGCTCCGATACGAATACCACTTGTCTTGAATGGTGACAAGCTTTCGTAAGGGATTGAGTTTTTATTTAGGGTAATATTGACTTCATCCAGCAAGTTTTGAGCAACTTTTCCGTTTTCTACAACCTTAGTCACATCCACAAGGAAGAGGTGGTTTTCAGTTCCTCCAGAAATAATACGGAAAACAGGGTCTTGCAAGAAGACATCCGCCATAGCTTTGCTGTTTTTGATAACATTAGCAGCGTATTCCTTGAATGCTGGATCCAAAACTTCTTTGAAGGAAACAGCCTTCGCAGCCACAACATGTTCCAAAGGACCTCCCTGAATACCAGGGAAAATAGCTGAATTGATCTTCTTAGCTAGGTCTTCATCATTGGTCAAAATCAAACCACCACGAGGGCCACGAAGGGTTTTGTGGGTCGTTGTTGTCGTGATGTGGGCGTATGGCACTGGACTTGGGTGAAGACCAGCAGCAACCAATCCAGCGATATGGGCCATGTCCACCATGAGCTTAGCACCAACAGCATCCGCAATTTCACGGAATTTTGAAAAGTCGATAATTTGAGAATAGGCTGAAGCACCTGCTACGATCAATTTTGGTTTTACTTCTTGAGCTTGTTTCAAGATAGCATCAAAATCTAAGAGTTCCGTTTCAGGGTCAACACTGTAAGAAACAAAGTTGTAGGTTTGACCTGAGAAGCTAACAGGAGCCCCATGAGTCAAGTGACCACCTGCGGCCAAGTCCATCCCCATAACGGTATCACCTGGCTCAATCAAGGCCATGTAAGCTGCACAGTTGGCTTGGCTTCCTGAGTGTGGTTGGACATTGGCAAATTTTGCACCGAAAATTTCTTTTGCGCGTTCAATGGCTAGAGATTCTACCACGTCTACCACATCAGTTCCACCATAATAACGGCGTCCTGGGTAACCCTCGGCATATTTGTTTGTCAAGATAGACCCTTGAGCCGCCATAACAGCCTTGGAAACCACGTTTTCCGAAGCAATCAACTCGATGTTATTTTGTTGGCGTTCTTCTTCTTTGGCAATAGCATTCCAGAGATCAGCATCATATGCTTTAAAATCATCTTTGTCAAAAATCATAGGTCTTCTCCTTTATTGTGTGACTAGTCCATTAGTTTAATTCTCTTATAAGAAAATTAAACTAAAAGATGCGAATAAACCGTTTCTGCATTTTATCACAAGTATAACCAACTTTTTCATAAAATGCATGAGCACCCAGACGATGATCGGCAGAGTTTAAGCGGATAAACCCATAACCACGTCTTTTTGCTTCTTCTTCCAACCCTTGTAATAAGCTTTTACCAATACCTTGACCTTGCGCTTGAGGTGAAACTGCTAAAGCTAAAATATTAAATCCTGCTTTGGAATAGAGGGATTCGTAAACTTCAGCGTGGACATATCCAAGTAAGACATGACTAGCTGCATCCTCATAGCCAAGTAGGAAATGATGTGAATTCCGAGACAGTCTAGCTAGTTGACTAGCCGTTTCCTCTGAACTAAAAGAATAGCCCAAAGCCTCTTGGTTGATGTCACAAATAGCTTTCACATCTGTTTCTTGCAAATCTCTTAGCATTTCAAGCCTCCTCAAAAAAAATCTCTGGCAACTGAGTAAGAATATCTTCTCGCTTAATCGCCCCTTGGCGTAAGATTTTCACCTTGTCTCCAGACAAATCTATAATAGTTGAATCCTGTCCAGTTAGAAAAGAATCGTCTTCCAAACCCAAAACCTCTTGGTCAAAATCCTCTAGAATTTGATTAAATGTCACTCCACTTGCCTGACCTGAAATATTGGCAGACGGCCCAATCAAGGGACCTGTCTCTCGAATCAAATCCAGTGTGATAGGGTGACTCGGCATCCGAAATCCAACGGTTGCAAGACCAGAATTGACCCAATAGGGAACTCGGTCATTAGCTTCGAGAATAATGGTTAAGGGACCTGGTAAAAAGGTCTCTACAAGTTTTTGTAGATAAGTTGGCTGATTCTTAGAAAAGTGCAAGATGTCCTCTAGAGAGGCGATATTGAGGTTAAGCGCCTTGTCTCTTGGACGACGTTTAAGTTGGTAAACATGGTCAACTGCTTTTTCGTCTAGAGCCTTGGCAAAGAGACCGTAAACTGTCTCTGTAGGAAGAACGACAGCTCCACTATTTTCCAACTCTTGTCTAATCCTGTCCATCATCAACCACAACCATCCTATCTTGACCAAACTGGTCCTTGAGCGTTCGTACTCTTTTTTCAGGAAGGTATTTCCTAAAAAGTTCAGGAACACTTTGACCTTGCTTGTATCCAATTTCAAGGTAAATCTTACCACCATCTTTGAGATAGTCTGTTGCATCTTCCGCAATTCTACGGTAAATAGCTAGACCATCCTCGTCTGCAAAGAGAGCTAGATGAGGTTCTGAATGCAAAACATTCAAGCCGACCTCTGACGTATCTTCACGAGAGATATAGGGTGGATTGGAAACAATTATATCATATTTTTCAGAAATTTCTGTAAAACAGTCAGATTTTTTTAAAAATAATTGAAGATTTTGCTTTTTAGCATTTTCGCTGGCTACATCTAAAGCATCTTGTGAAATATCTGCTGCCGTCATTGACCAATCTGGTCTATTTTTTGCTAGAGCGAGAGCAATAGCTCCACTACCTGTTCCAATATCCAGAACTGAAAGATTCGTCTCAGGATTTTCAGACAGGATAAGCTCCACTAACTCCTCTGTTTCTGGACGAGGGATCAAAACCCGCTCATCAACTGTTAAATGCATTCCGAAGAAATCTGCATAACCAATAATGTACTGGGCTGGTTTATGAGCCGCTAACTGCTGGTAAATTTCCTCTACAAATAGTTTTTCTTCTTCCGTCACTTCCTGCTGGAGGGCAAAAACAAAGTCAGTAAAAGATAGATTTTTCAGGCTACGATAGACAAAAGAGAGGCTTTCAGCTTCCTCTCCTTGTCTTATCAACTCTTCTTCAAAATCTGAAAATAATTGAGCTAATTTCATTATTTGTTTAATTCTTCTAATTTTTGTGTTTGGTCATAGAGCACCAAGGCATCCACAACTTCGTCCAATTTACCAGATAAAATGGTATCTAGTTTTTGGAGGGTTAAACCGATACGGTGATCTGTGACACGGTTTTGTGGGAAGTTATAAGTACGAATCCGTTCTGAACGGTCACCAGTACCGATTGTTGACTTACGCTCAGCGTCTTGTTCATCTTGTGCAATCTGAGCAAAGTGGTCAGCAACACGGGCACGAATGATTTTCATGGCCTTCTCACGGTTTTTCTGCTGGGTACGTTCTTCCTGCATCTCAACCTTGATATTGGTTGGCAAGTGAACGATACGAACGGCTGTCGCAACCTTATTGACGTTCTGTCCCCCAGCACCAGAGGCGTGATAGATGTCGACACGAAGGTCTTTTGGATCAATATCATATTCAACTTCTTCCACTTCAGGCATGACAAGAACTGTGGCAGTTGATGTATGGACACGACCTTGGCTTTCTGTCACAGGGACACGTTGCACACGGTGGGCACCTGATTCGTACTTAAGCTTAGAGTAAACAGACTGACCTGAAACCATGGCAACGACTTCTTTGAAACCACCGACACCGTTCATAGAAGCTTCCATAACTTCAAAGCGCCATCCTTGAGCTTCAGCATACTTTTGGTACATGGTTAGCAAATCTCCAGCGAAAAGTGCTGCTTCGTCTCCACCAGCAGCGCCACGGATTTCAAGGATGATATTCTTGTCATCGTTTGGATCTTTAGGAAGGAGCAAGATTTTCAGTTTTTCTTCGTATTCTTCTTTTTCAGCCTTGGCATCTTTGAGCTCTTGCTTGGCCATTTCTTCCAAGTCAGCATCTCCACCTGATTCCTTAATCATCTCTTCAGCGTCAACGATGTTTTGAAGGACTTGTTTGTATTCTCGATAAGCCGTCACTGTATCACGGCTTGAAGCCTCTTCTTTTGAGAGATCCATGAAACGCTTGGTGTCCGAAACCACATCTGGGTCACTGAGCAACTCTCCTAATTCTTCATAACGGTCTTCTACAGCTTGTAGTTGATCATAGATGTTCATTTTTCTTCATTCTCCTTATTGATTTCAGGCGCAAAATAATGTTTACGGCAAACTGAGATATAAGTTTCATTACCACCAATCTGGATCTGTTCTCCATCGTAAACGGGCAGTCCATCCTGTGTTCGCAAGACCATAGTCGCCTTTTTCTTACAATACTGGCAAATGGTCTTAATCTCATCAATCTTATCTGCTAAAAGCAAGAGATACTTAGAACCTTCGAACAGTTCATTGCGAAAGTCATTTTTCAAACCAAAAGCCATGACAGGTATGTCTAACTCATCGACAACACGAGCTAAGTCGTAAACATGATGACGCTTGAGAAACTGGGCTTCATCAACTAACACACAGTATGGTTTTTCAGGTAGGTCTCGGATATAGCCGAAGATATCAGTTGTTTCCTCAATCGCAATGGCAGGGCGTTTCATGCCAATACGACTCGACACATAGCCAACACCGTCACGCGTATCCAGAGCCGAGGTCATAATCACAATACCTTTTCCTTGCTCCTCATAGTTATAGGCCACCTTGAGAATCTCGATTGTCTTTCCAGAGTTCATGGTCCCATAACGATAATACAACTGTGCCATGTTTCTTGCTTCACGTCCATTTCTAAATTTTTGCTACATTCTAGTATATCATAATTTTCTTAAGCTTTAAACGGCAAAATGTGGTAAAATAGAAGAAATCAAAAACTAGTGGAGGAAGCTATTATGCCATTTGTACGCATCGATTTATTTGAAGGACGCACGCTCGAGCAAAAGAAGGCTCTTGCTAAGGAAGTAACGGAAGCTGTTGTCCGTAACACTGGAGCACCTCAATCTGCTGTCCATGTCATCATCAACGACATGCCTGAAGGAACTTACTTCCCACAAGGTGAAATGCGCACCAAATAAGCTAGCTTAAGCAGAATTGCTTAGGCTTTTTCAATCTCCAAGTAGCATCCATTGA
Organism: Streptococcus sp. NM; assembly: GCF_003390135.1. GTDB lineage: Bacteria > Bacillota > Bacilli > Lactobacillales > Streptococcaceae > Streptococcus. Next base: position 611,550 of record NZ_QUOS01000001.1, on the reverse strand, counting down.
AGAAATAGTTCAAATTTGTTACAATTTGAAAGGATACTTGGGAAAATTTCCAAGAAAAGAGCTATTAATTAAAGGAAACATTATGATTACACGTGAATTTGATACCATCGCTGCTATATCTACTCCACTAGGTGAAGGGGCTATTGGTATTGTCCGCCTGAGCGGAACAGACAGTTTTGCTATTGCACAGAAAATTTTTAAAGGAAAAGACTTGACCAATGTTGCTAGTCACACCCTCAACTATGGCCATATCGTCGACCCACTAACTGGTAAAGTCATGGACGAAGTCATGGTTGGGGCTATGAAATCTCCAAAAACCTTCACTCGTGAAGATATTATCGAGATTAACACCCATGGTGGGATTGCGGTGACCAATGAGATTCTCCAGCTAGCTATCCGTGAAGGAGCTCGGTTGGCAGAACCTGGTGAATTTACCAAACGTGCCTTTCTAAACGGTCGTGTGGATTTGACACAGGCTGAGGCAGTGATGGACATCATCCGTGCCAAGACTGACAAGGCCATGAACATTGCGGTCAAACAATTAGATGGTTCCCTTTCTGATCTTATCAATAATACCCGTCAAGAAATCCTCAATACACTTGCCCAAGTCGAGGTCAATATTGATTATCCTGAGTACGACGATGTTGAGGAAGCCACTACTGCTGTTGTCCGTGAGAAGACTATGGAGTTTGAACAATTACTAACTAATCTCCTTAGGACAGCCCGTCGCGGCAAAATCCTCCGTGAGGGAATTTCAACAGCTATCATCGGCCGTCCTAACGTTGGAAAATCCAGCCTCCTCAACAACCTCTTACGTGAGGACAAGGCTATCGTTACAGACATTGCTGGTACAACTCGAGATGTCATCGAAGAATACGTCAACATCAACGGTGTTCCACTTAAATTGATTGATACAGCTGGAATCCGTGAAACAGATGATATCGTTGAACAAATTGGTGTTGAGCGTTCGAAAAAAGCTCTTAAGGAAGCTGACTTGGTTCTACTGGTGCTAAATGCCAGTGAACCACTAACCGCCCAAGACCGCCAACTCCTAGAAATCAGTCGGGAGACTAATCGCATTATTCTTCTTAACAAAACCGACCTGCCAGAAGCGATTGAAACTTCTGAGCTTCCAGAAGATGTCATCCGTATTTCAGTTCTTAAAAACCAAAACATTGATAAGATCGAAGAGCGTATTAACAATCTCTTCTTTGAAAATGCTGGTTTGGTTGAGCAAGACGCAACCTACCTATCAAACGCACGTCACATTTCCCTAATTGAAAAGGCTGTTGAGAGCCTTCAAGCTGTTAATGAAGGTCTTGAACTGGGGATGCCAGTTGACTTGCTTCAAGTTGACTTGACCCGTACTTGGGAAATTCTCGGAGAAATCACTGGAGATGCTGCTCCTGATGAACTCATTACCCAACTCTTTAGCCAATTCTGTTTAGGAAAATAAGAAATCCATGATCGTTCATTCGGTCATGGATTTTATTGTCTTTATTAGTAATCTGGTCTTAAAACCCCTGTTACAGTTGCCTTAGTCGCTTCGTAGTCGCCATCTACAACAACCTTGATAATGCGTTTGGCATCTTCTTCTGGTGCTGGAACAAGAGGTAAGCGTGTTGGGCCAGCTTCAAATCCCATATAGTTTAGAACGGCCTTGACAGGAGCAGGACTTGGATATGAGAAGAGGGCATTAACCTTAGGAATGAACTTGCGCTGAATAGCTGCAGCTTTCTTCATATCGCTTTTTGCAATGGCAGTGAACATCTCGTGCATTTCATCCCCATTTGTATGGGATGCAACAGAAATAACTCCATCCGCACCAAGGTTCATAGCATGGAAAGCATCTCCATCCTCACCTGTATAAATCAAGAACTCCTCTGGCTTGTGCTCAATCAAGTAAGCCATATTAGCCAAGCTAGTACATTCTTTGACACCGATAATATTTGGATGATCAGCCAAGCGAAGCATGGTTTCTGGAGTTAATTCGACAACCACACGACCTGGAATGTTATAGATAATAATTGGTAGGTCAGAAGCATCTGCAATGGCTTTAAAGTGCTGGTACATTCCTTCTTGCGAAGGTTTGTTGTAGTAAGGAACAATAGCAAGCCCAGCAGCAAAACCACCAAATTCTGCTACTTCTTTGACAAACTCAATAGAGTCACGCGTATCATTGGTACCCACACCCGCAATCAAAGGAACACGTCCATTGACAACTTTTTGTACAGCCGCAAAGAGCTCCAACTCTTCATCATGAGTCAATGTCGGACTCTCAGCAGTGGTACCTGCGAGAAGAATTCCATCCGTATGATGCGCCAACAGATGCTCAATCAAGGCTGGAATGGCATCAAAGTTGATGGAACCATCCTCGTGGAAGGGAGTAATAAAGGCTGTGATGATTTTACACTCTTTTAAATCTTTATAAGACATGAGAAACACCTCTCTATTTCAAAGAAGGAGTTCATCTGAACTCCTAAACAATATGACTATTTTAATTCAAATTTCAATTCAGCTGTTGGTCGAACCAATCCACGTTCGTGAAGAGTTTCTGCAATCTGAACTGAGTTCCAAGCAGCACCTTTGAGAAGGTTATCTGAAACAACCCACATGTGGATTCCTTTTTCAGCATCCAAGTCTTTACGGATACGACCAACAAAGGTATCACGCGAACCCACTGCATTAATGGCTTGAGGATAAATTTGATGAGCGACATCATCCTCAAGAACAGCACCTGGGAAAGCTGCGATAGCTGCTTTTACTTCTTCGATTGGAGCCACTTCTTTTGTTTCGATGTAAACAGACTCAGAGTGAGCTGACAAGACTGGAATACGCACACATGTTGCAGATACTGCAATGCTATCATCTTCCATGATTTTCTTAGTTTCCTTAGTCATCTTCATCTCTTCGTAAGTGTAATCATTGTCAGTGAAGACATCAATTTGTGGAAGAGCATTGAAAGCGATAGGATAGTGTTTCTTGTCACCACCTGAAGGCAAGATTTCCGCATGCAAATCACGTGGGGTTACACCATCATTCAAGACTTCACGAAGTTCACGTTGTGTCTCAAGAATTGCTCCCATACCAGCACCTGAAACTGCTTGGTAAGTTGAAACAATGATACGGTCCAAGCCCCATTTTTGGCGAACTGGCTCAAGAGCTACCATCATTTGGATTGTTGAACAGTTAGGGCAGGCAATAATCCCATTGTGGGCATCAAGTGCATGAGCATTGACCTCTGGAACAACCAAAGGAACATCTGGATTTTGACGGAAGTAAGATGTATTATCTACTACTACCGCACCAGCTTTAACTGCGTATGGTGCATATTTAGCTGATGTAGAACCACCTGCTGAAAAGAGAGCAATGTCAACTCCCTCAAAAGCTGTTTCAGTCGTTTCTTCAATCGTAATATCTTGATCTTTAAACTTCAAAGTCTTACCTGCTGAACGTGCAGAAGCAAGTAAACGAATTTTATCGATTGGAAGTGTTGATTCTTCCAACATTTTTATCATCTGAGCTCCGACAGCACCTGTCGCGCCGACTACAGCAACTGTATATCCCATAAATAACCTCTTTTGGAATTTTCTAAAAATTTCTATAATAGATGTATTATACTACTTTTTCCATGAATTGCAAAGCTTTTTCATCATTTTTTAGAAAATAAAAATCCCCAGTCGCTAGACTAGGGACTAAGAGGCATCTTCATGTGATGAGCAGGTTCACACAACTCATCAAGGTCCGCTCCTGCGTTATGACCTCCTTATGCTCAATAGTAGTCCGAAGACTACCTATCGACTCATCGCGTCTATTATATTACTAGAAATAAGTGATTTTGTCAATAAGAAATTTTTGCAGGATGACTTTTATTATACAAAAGTCAGATTTTTTTCTCGCGAGCATAAGAAAAAAAACTCTTGTGCTCAAGAGTTTCCCTGTAAATATCATGCTAATTGCCGGGATTGAACCGGCGACCTCATCCTTACCATGGATGCGCTCTGCCAACTGAGCTAAATCAGCTTACTTAAAAAGTATACTATAGTTAGAAAATCTTGTCAAGTTTCCTTAGAAATTTTCCATAAGAAAAAGCCAGGTAAGAGCTACCTAGCTTACCTAATTCTATTTGCTTAAATCGATTCGACGACCAATTTTACCAATGATAATCGCACCAATAATTAATGAGGCAAATTCACCGATACCTGTTGTAAACCAAGTAAGGAAAAATGGTAATTCTGCTACAATATTTAACTCTGCAGCGATAGTAAACATGGAAATTGAAAAGAGGATTGAAAAGAAGAAATGATCTTTTCGAATCAATCCGTTAAAGAGGTAATCTTTGCTGTATTTTGCAAAAAGCCAAACACCTAGACTAAGGAATACTAGGGTTGATCCACCACCAACAAAGACATCTAGCAGTCCGAAGCTAAAGAAATTAGCAATCATACAACCGATAGTAACTGCGATGATGTACTTAGGATTGTAAAAAGCCATAAAGTTCATCATTTCTGAAATACGGAACTGATAAGCACCATAGCTGATGGCATTTAGGGGCGGTGTAACAGTCAAAACGACATAGATAGCAGCGACGATTGCAATATCTGCAACATCACGAATAGTTAATTTTTTCATTTTTTCTCCTTTGGCGGTTTCCCGCGTATAATATGCTTGGTGAAAGAAGCTAAGCACCAAGGGTTGCTTGAATCAACCTTACTAGTATAGCACAATAGCCTGCTTTATGCTATACTAAAAGCATGAAAAAAATAATCACTTATATTTTTAATAACGAACTTCTCGCTTATCTTTTTTTTGGTATAGCAACTACTCTTGTTTCTATACTATCACGATTAGTCATTTATCAACTAGCTCACAGAGAACTCCTTGCTACTGCCTTAGCAAATATTATTGGTATCCTATTTGCCTTTATCACAAATGATAGGATTGTATTTAAGCAAGCTAGGCAGAATTGGCCAAGACGTTTAGTGAAATTTTCTCTTGCCCGCCTTTCTACTTTTCTGTTAGACTTGCTCTTTACTTTTCTGTTTGTGACTAGGTTTCCCCACATCATAGGTCAATTCGTAAACGGGAATCTTGATAAAGTAAATGCAATCGAAACAGTTCTTGCACAATTATTGATAATTATCCTTAATTACATTTTTAGTAAGGTTTTTATTTTTAAAAAATAAAATTTCTGAGCATATATCTTGCAAGCTTTTTTTAATTAATATATAATGAAGTATAAACTTTTTTTGAAAGGAAATTATGAAAATGTTAAAAGATCTTAAAGCATTTTTGCTTCGTGGTAATGTTGTTGACCTTGCTGTCGGTGTGATCATTGCCTCTGCTTTTGGTGCAATCGTTACATCACTTGTTAACGATATCATCACTCCACTTATTTTGAATCCAGCCTTGGAAGCTGCGAAAGTACAAAACATCGCTGAGCTTGCTTGGAATGGTGTTACATATGGTAAATTCTTGAGCGCTGTTATCAACTTCCTAGTTATCGGTACTGTTCTCTTCTTTGTAATCAAAGGTATTGAAAAAGCTCAAAGTCTTACTAAGAAAGAAGCTGCTGAGGAAGCTCCAGCTGGTCCAACTGAGTTGGAAGTACTTCAAGAAATCAAAGCCCTTCTTGAGAAAAAATAATCGATTAAAAGGATTTAGCACAAAGCTAAATCCTTTTTTCTTTACTCTTTCGGTAACTTGCCTGCTTTTTCAAGCATTTTCTTAATAAGATAAGGCATCTTAACATTTTCCCGACCTTTTTTCTCAATCAGTTTTTTCACAAATTCCGGCATTTGTAAATCTTCAGATTCGGCCAAAATATTTTTAGTCTCATCTGAAGGAACTAACTCATCAAAGGTTTCTTCTTCTGGGAGAAATTCCTTAAATTCTTGATGTTCATTGGCTCTGACTGTATTGACCAAGGCATCAATCAAACGAGAATCTGTATTTGGCATTGGTGGACGATGATAGTTCACCCCAAATTCCTGACACAAGTCATAACATTCCACATCGTTGTCAAACAAGACTTCAATATGCTCGCTGATGAAGCTGATAGGAACAAAAATATAATGGTCTGGATGTTCTTTCTGCTCTCTAAGATACTCCAAGACATCTGGCTTAATCCATGGAATCCCAATATCACTTTCACTTTGCCAAGTGTTAGTATATTGCTCGGAACTCAACCCCAGCTTTTCAGCGACTAGCTTGCTATTTTCAAAAATTTGGTCGATATAAGGGTCTCCAAAATCCAAGGCAAAAATTGGTACACTATGGGCTGAAAAGACGACTTTAAAGTTATCTTGCTTCACTTCTTCTTTTAAAATCTTAGCAATTTCATCTGCCCAATAGTTTAAGAGTGCTTCTTCTTGATACCAGTCCTTAATAACTAAAAATTGAATTTGTTTGCTTTCTAAAAATTTCTCGTATCCCATGACAGAGTAAAAAGAATAATGAGGCTCCAAAATCAAGCAAATACACTGCTCGATTCCGTCTGCTTCCATCTGATTGATCACATCTGGAATAAAAGGTCTGGAAAACTTATTAGCAAAATAAACACTATACTCATTCCCCAGCCTAGCTTCTACCAAGGCAACCTCTTCTCGGGTAATTCTTTGCAGAGGCGTCCCTCCAATTAGTACATAATTATCATAGAGAGTTTGAATCTCGTGGTCTTGAGGTCTCACTCCACGACGAATATTTGTGAAAAAATCAGCCACACCTTCAAAGGTAATCTCTTCTGGCGAACCGAAAGTCATCATTAAAATTGCTTTTTTCATAATCGCTTCCTTGTGATATTTTTATCAAGTTTATTTTATCATGAATTCGTTGATAAGTAAACGCCAACATAGCGAATTTCCCTAACTTCAGTCTTTTGTTTTTCTCTCTTTTCTATGATACAATGGAAAAAATGAATTCAAAAGGAGTTTTTTATGACTTATCCCAATCTCTTGGACCGCTTCTTAACCTACGTTAAGGTCAATACGCGCTCTGATGAACACTCTACTACTACTCCAAGTACGCAGAGTCAGGTTGATTTTGCTACAAATGTTCTTATTCCTGAAATGAAACGTGTTGGATTACAAAATGTTTATTATCTACCAAATGGTTTTGCAATTGGAACCTTACCAGCCAATGATCCATCTTTAACACGTAAGATTGGCTTTATATCTCACATGGATACTGCTGATTTTAATGCCGAAGGAGTCAATCCACAGGTAATTGAAAACTACGATGGTGGTGTGATTGAACTAGGAAATTCTGGTTTCAAACTCGATCCAGCTGACTTTAAGAGTCTTGAGAAATATCCAGGACAAACGCTTATCACAACCGATGGTACAACCTTGCTAGGTGCTGATGACAAGTCAGGAATTGCTGAGATTATGACAGCCATTGAATATCTAACTGCTCACCCTGAAATTAAACACTGTGAGATTCGTGTTGGTTTTGGTCCAGATGAAGAAATCGGTGTAGGTGCCAATAAATTTGATGCTGAAGATTTTGATGTTGACTTTGCCTACACAGTGGATGGTGGGCCGCTAGGTGAGCTTCAGTACGAGACCTTTTCAGCAGCTGGTGCTGAATTGCATTTCCAAGGACGCAATGTCCACCCTGGTACTGCCAAAGGTCAAATGGTCAATGCCCTTCAGCTAGCAATTGATTTTCACAATCAACTTCCAGAAAATGATCGACCTGAGTTAACTGAAGGTTACCAAGGTTTTTACCATCTAATGGATGTGACAGGTAGTGTCGAAGAGGCGCGTGCAAGCTACATCATTCGTGATTTTGAAAAAGATGCCTTTGAAGCGCGTAAAGCAGCTATGCAGTCAATCGCTGATAAGATGAATCAAGAACTTGGTAGCGACCGTGTCACTCTAAACTTGACAGACCAGTACTACAATATGAAAGAAGTCATTGAAAAAGATATGACTCCAATTACCATTGCTAAAGCCGTTATGGAAGATTTAGGTATCACTCCTATAATCGAACCAATCCGTGGAGGGACAGACGGCTCTAAAATTTCCTTTATGGGAATCCCTACTCCCAATATCTTTGCGGGTGGAGAAAATATGCATGGACGTTTTGAATACGTCAGTCTTCAGACCATGGAACGTGCAGTTGATACCATCATTGGTATCGTAGCTTATAAAGACTAAAAAGACGAGGTAGCTCAGCTACCTCGTCTTTTTTAGTTATTCAGCAGGTTTGTCTTGATTTCCAGTACTTGTTGTAGATTCTGTTGTTTCCTTTTCTGAAGCTAATTCAGCAGGTTTAGAATCGATTGTGTTGCTTGCTTTGTTTTCGTTGCTTGCAGTTTCACTGTTAGATTTCTCAGCTGTTGATGTTTCTGTTTCGGGACTGGTCTTATCAGTATTTGCTTCAGCATTTGTTGCTGGACTTGCTTCTTCACTTGCGCTAGCTTTTGACTTGATTTCTTGATTCAAGACTAGGATAGTTTTTGTCAATTCAAGTAAAGCAGCTTTATCCTTACTCTTAGCAGAAAGTTGATCTAGTAATGCATCCACCTTATCAAAGTCGGCATCAGAACCCTTATTGTTTTCTAAGCATGCATGAAGCGACATAAGAATATCGTAGAGTTTTTGATAAAGTACAAGTGTCTGAGGATCTTGCTCTGCATTTTCCTTCTCTTGTTGAAGGGCGCTAGCGATACGAGTCAAGACATCTTTTACCTGGCTGTTTACTTCATCCAAGTCTGCATCAACCTTGTTTGTAGCAGCTTTGAGATTTTCTACTTCTTCTGCCAAGGATTGTCTGATTCCTTCTTCTTGGATTTGTTCCAAGAGTTGAGTTGCCTTGCTCAAGAGACTTTCTACTTCTTCCTTGCTAACATGATTGACATGTTCTTCGGGCATGAAGTCTCCGTACAATTCTTTCAAGAAGCCATAAATAGCTGTCTTAGCACTTTGGTTATCAACTTTTTCAGTATCTAGAACTGTCTTAGTCGATTTAGCAATGGTTGGTTGAGCTTTTAAAGCTTCTTCTACTTCTTGTTTTGCTTGATAGATACTTGGGAACAATTTGTTCAATTCCGCTGCCTTAAGGAAGGATTGAGATTGATACAAGGTCCAAGTCAACTGAGCCACTTTGTTTCGAAGTTCATCATTTAAACGACCGTCATTTACGTGTTCGTAGAAATACTTGATGTATTCTACAGTTGTAACACCTGTTCGATCATTAAAGTCTTGAAGAGCTTGAAGTTGTGATTCAACCGCTGCTAAAGCAGCCTCATCTTTAGCCAATTTAGCTTCTTGGAGTCGAACCAGAAGGTCTTTCTTAGGAAGTCCATAAGAATCTGTATCTAGTGTATTGATTTTATCAATCAAGGCTTGATATTTCTTGTCTAATGGACTTGTTTCAACTGGTTTGACACTTTCATCAATATGGATATATTGCTTATCAAAGAGGTCAAGTGTTGCAAGATAACCTGCAGTCGAGTTGGTTGAAAGTTTCTTCATGTTTTCAGTAAATTGACCCAAAGCCAACTCAATCTGTCTTTGTTCGATAGGCTTGTCTTTGTAGATGCTTCTGCTATCAGCTAAAAGTTGATCTACTTTTGCCAAAACTGCCTTCTCATCAAAAGCTCCAGGTTGATAATTGGATTGTAGGGCTGGAATCTTGTTTTTCAAAGCCACTTCATATCCCTTAGTTTGAACCTTGATGTAATGATTGTGGTCGCCATGAGGAATCACAAAACTACCATTTTCTACCTGCAAGCTATATGGAGACACACCATCTCGCAAAGCAGTGGTATAGAGTTCATTTAAGAAATCAAGTTCTGGATTTCCAGTTTGGAGTGGGAGTCGAACATGTTCCTTACGAACAGCGTATGGATGGATATGAGTTGGATCGTAGGCTTGGTCTGGATTTCCAAAGACAAAGAATCCGTTTGAAATTCTAATCGCTTCAAGTGGAACTCCGTATGTTTTAGAAATATAAGCAATCTTTTCTTCATCGCTAGCATCTCTTGAGAAAGACTCTACCGTTTTAGCAAGAGGTTTTACAGGCTCCGCATCATGATGTGTTTTCAAATGATCCTGAGCTGCCTTAATTTGCTCTGCTGTCAAATCTTTCTTGAAGAAGTAATGATTGTGGTCACCATGACTCATGACAAAGCCTTGTTCATCCTCACTGATGACACGATTAGCATCAAAACCGTGATCATGGTCTTCATCATGATGAGCGTCATGTCCATGTTCTTCATGCTTATGTGCCTGACTTCCATGATCACCGTCTTTCTCATGATGATGGTTTTGCTGAGTAGGTTTTTCTGCTGGTTTGCTTGGATTCTCCAATGGTGTTGGTTTCACACTGTCACTAGTTAGAGGAATCATTCTCGCAATCTTTTCTTCTAATGCAGAAAGCTTTGTATAGGGAATGAAATGATAGTGATTTCCATGAGGAATCGCTACACCACTCGGTGTCCTGCTTAAAATCTTAGCAGGATCAAAAGTCAAACCATCCGATTCAGCATATCGTTGAGTACTTGGAAGAGCATAGAGCTGCTGTAATAGACTTTGAAGACTCTCGGCTTTATTACTTGGTATTTCAGTCTGTTGAATAGGCTTGGTAGCTTGACCAGTCCCATTTGTACTTGGACGATAGTCAGTCACACTAGGCTGATTTCTAGTTCCAGAGAGGTAAGCTTGTGCTGCAGCCAATTCACTAGCAGACAAGGAACTCTTTGGAATGTAGTGGTAATGTCCTCCGTGAGGGACGATATAAGCATCACCAGTATCCTCTATAATATCAGATGCATTAAAGATGTAGCCATCATCAGTAGTATAGCGACCTTGAGATTGAGCAAGCGCCACTGCACTATTAGATGTTGGTGCATCGTGAGTATGACCTTGTTTTTGGCGTTCAATTTCGTCCTTCGAACGAACGTTATCCGCATGTGCCACATCCTTAAGGTAAACATAATACTTACCATCCACCTTGATAATGTAACCACCTTTGATTTCGTTAACAATATCAGCGTCTTTAAGTTGATAATTGGCATCTTTCATCAAAAGTTCTTCACTGAAAATCGCATCAAAAGGAACTTTCCCATTATAATAATGGAAATGATCACCGTGTGAAGTCACATAACCTTGATCAGTGATTTTCACAACAATCTGTTCAGCCTGGATATCTTCTTTTTTGCTGACTTGATCTGGTGTTTGTGTCTCTGTTTTTTGAGTGTCTTGTTTCCCATCGACATAAGATACACGATTCGTATCTTTATTCTCTCCTGTCTGATGTTGATTCAATGCATAAATACACAGACTTAAAGAAAGGACGACAGCTGCACCAGCAGCAAGTTTCTTCTTATTTATTTTCATAATCTCCTCATTTCAATTCTTCTGCTAAAATACTCATATTGTCTTCTAGGTTTTCTAGGTAAGTCTTGTCATTTTGTGGGTCTGCCTCTAAAGGATTCAGAGTTTTAAGACCTACACCTGTTGATTTGACAAGAGTTTCAGCTACTTTCGAAGAAGCATTACTTTCTGTAAAAATCGTTTTAACCTTATAGGTTTTAACAAATTC